>JAZOLH010000088.1:0-98664 GCA_045652815.1 Clostridia bacterium | reverse complement strand
CGATGCCCTGTAAAACAACATCTGTGTAATCTTAATTCCTCTTGATTCATAGTTTTTCTCCATTAGCACACATAATCAACATTATGTGTGTAACTTTGAACCTGAAAACAAAAAAATCGCCCTGAATGGCGATATCAGTTACCACAATTTCCAAAGAGTTCCAGACCAATGAACTTCAAAATCTTCATTGGTCAATTTGTTATGTCCAAAATTCCTGATTTTCTTCTAAAACTTCTTGAAACATTGACCTTTATGTACTTTCGTGGTATAATTTACTCAAATATATTTATAACTTTGCCACATAATGTTGATTATGTGTGCTAATGGAGAGAGACTATGAATCAAGAAGAATTAAGATTACACAGATGTTGTTTTACTGGACATCGTCCTGACAAAATGGAGCTTGGGGAAAAAGAAATTAAGCCATTACTGGAAAGGGCAATAGACAATGCTATTGCGGATGGGTATGTAACCTTTATAACAGGTATGGCAATGGGAACGGATATATGGGCAGCGGAGATTGTATTGGAGCGAAAGAAAACGAACAAGGATTTGCACTTGATATGTGCTTTGCCTCACCCGAATTTTGAGAGCAGACGTAGCATGACAGAAAAGATGAGATTTAATAAGATAATTAAAAAGGCAGACCTTGTAAAAGAAATCAATGACCATTATTTCACCGGATGTTATCAGGTGAGAAATGAATGGATGGTTGACAGGTCAAATCTTGTGATTGCTGTATTCAATGGTCAGAAGAGTGGGACGAAGAATACAGTTGATTATGCTGTAAAAAAGGATGTGGATGTCATAAACGTGATAAATAAAAATATATTTATTTAGCCAAAAACACTTGACTTTATTCGCAAAAACGAATAGAATATAATTATACTTGAATAGGAGGTGATTTATATTAACAATTATATGACAGTTGAAGAAGCCGCATTGAAATGGAATGTTTCAAAACGACGTGTACAGGTATTGTGCAGCGAAGGTAGAATCAATGCTGCTATAAAACATGGAAATACTTGGTGTATACCTAAATCAGCAACAAAACCTTGTGCTAAAAAGCCGGGTATAAAACAAAAAAAGGATTTAAGAGTTTTATCGCTATTTTCCGGATGTGGAGGTATGGATTTAGGTCTAGAGGGTGGCTTTAATGTGCTAAAAAAATCTGTTAACACCAACCTTCATAGCAATTGGAACATAAAACAAATAGACGAAAAATGGGTTAAATTGCCTGAGACGCGATTTACTACAGTTTTTGCGAATGACATTAGGCAAGATGCAAAAACTTTGTGGGTGGAATACTTTGGAAAGAAAGGGGTTCCTGCTGCTACATACTGTTTGGATAGCATAGTTGATTTAGTAAAATTACATAGAGATAATGGTATAAACATATTTCCAGATGATATTGATATTGTAACAGGAGGATTTCCGTGTCAGGATTTTTCAATAGCTGGGAAACGTCAGGGCTTTAATTCTACGAAATCTCACCTAGGTACGGAACGAGGCGAGAACATTCCTAGCATAGAGAGCCGTGGTCAACTATATATTTGGATGAGAGATGTAATAAGTATTGTACAACCCAAAATGTTTATTGCCGAAAACGTAAAAGGGCTGGCAAATCTTGCAGATGTTAAAGAAATAATAGAGAAGGATTTCGCAGATATATGTGATGGTGGATATATAGTCGTTCCAGCCAAAGTTCTGCATACCGCAAATTATGGTGTCCCACAAAATAGGGAGCGTATTATATTCTATGGATTTAAAAAATCAGCTTTGACCCCAAAAGCAATAAAGGAATTAACAGCTAAACAAATTTCGAAAGAATACGATCCATATCCCCAAATCACACACAAATATACACAAGATGCAATGGGTGAAAATTTGTACAAATTTGTTACATCTTACGATTGTTTAAATGATTTACCCGAACCAGAAAACAGTACTGATCTATCTCAAATAAAATATTCGAAGGCAAAGTATATGGGAAAACATTGTCAGGGACAAAGTGAGATAGACCTGTATGGAATTGCCCCGACTATTCGCTCGGAACATCATGGGAATATTGAATATAGACGTTTGTCATTGGAACACGGTGGTAAATATGCTAATGAATTGCAACAAGGAAAGCTTGAACGCAGATTATCTGTCCGTGAGTGTGCTCGAATACAAACCTTTCCTGATGACTATGAATTTATTCTCCAAGCAAATGAAGTTAGAAAATCTGTATCATCCAGTGAGGCATATAAGGTGATAGGAAATGCTGTACCACCATTGTTTGCATATAATATAGCAATGAGATTGCAAGAAAATTGGAATAAATATTTTATCTAAAAAATGACAAGACTTTAGTCTTGTCATTTTTTAATATTAATTAGATAAAAGTAGTCGTCTTAACATTTGGGGGACATCAATAGTACGATCAAGTCTTGTTGTCATTATTTTAGCAGAAACGAGATCAATCCAAATATCAATTTTAGAATTTATATCTAAATTGGGTGGAATTTCTACGTTCCAATCTTCTTCAAGTTTTTCACATGTTGCTATATCTAATTCAGCAATAACATGCTCTCGATTCTCCATAAGAACCTTGAACATTCTTGGAATTTCTAGATAGGGATTACCATCTAAAGTTATGTTAACCTTTCCTGATGCGGAAAAATCGTCTCGCAAACATGGTGAAATAATACTTTCTTCGGTAGCAAGCCATAAAGCAAATCTTCTGTATTTTTTATTTGAGCTACTAAAGAGCTCGGGATAGTGTGCAAAACCATAACCAATCAGTCTATCTTGTTCGCCTTGTTCTAAATCAGAAAAAAGCTGAAGTGCTGCTGGAGTACTCTCAACAAGCCACCATGCTTGCATACCTTCATCTCTATAATAGTTAGTGATTAATGAAATTGGATTATCACTGTTAACAATTGTAGAATAACTGATGCCCGATTTGGCAAAAAAGGTTTCATCCTCTGGGATGTCCATATCAATAAAGTAGCGGGGACTGTGAGTTACTACTACTTTGGAAATACAATCTTGATATTTTTTTGCCCGAAAGTTTAAAATGCTTGGAGAAAGTTTTCCGAAAACAACATACGTTTCAATGACCTCGTGATCACTAGTAGAACCCATCACACTATTTCCGTTAATGGTCCAATTGTTAGCAGCATTACTTTTCGATGATTTGACTTCAATTCCATATTTTTCGCCAGTTGGACTTTCGATAACAATGTCAGGGAAAGCATGGCTTCCTGGTGTATGATGAATTGTAGCGGTTATATTTTGTTCTTGTAATACATGATTAACAGCAGCTACGACACAAAGTTCGAAATCATCTCCGCTTCTACAATCAGTATAGAAATCGGGATTGATTTGGGCGTATGTGCGCATATAACTAATAATATCATTAATTAGATTGTTGAATTCATTTGTGTTCATATAATCACCATCCTTATAAACTATAATAACATCATATCACATTTTTTGGGAAAAGTATATATGTTGAAAGAAAATATTATATAATAGGATTTAACAGGCTTTAAAATCGATTTTGAGGCTGAGTTGAAACGGCTGTTAAAGGGGTTGTAAGGCAAAACTCTCATGGATAGGGTAGTTACACCACCCAAGACATTAAATCGCAAATAAGACGGCTGTTAAAGGGCGAGTGAGAAGCAAAATTAATATAAGGATATAAAAAGCGTGATGACATTAAAATCATCACGCTTTCTAATGAGCGATTGTAATTTAACAAAAGCATATTAAGCCGCTTTTTCAATAATAGTTTTCTGAATATCAAGGTAATTGCGTAAATCAACAACCGTACTTTTCTTAAACATTTTTGGTGCTTTTACATCAACGCAGACGTTATTTGCTTCTGCCATTCGCTTTGTAAAATCGTATATACTATTGAAAAGTGTAGTGAGTTGTTTTGCAGTAAGGTTTAACGGAATAGAATCGTCTTTCTTATACTTTGCAACAGCATCCAAATCAGCAATGAGTGCGTCTAAAATTTCAATAGTGAGAGTTCCTTCTTTTGCTGATTCTAAATAAGCATCAAAAGATTTTCCTAGTTTTCGTTCTGCCTTGCGTTTTTCTTTCGTTGCTATGTAACTGACAGTTCCGGCAACAGCGCCGCCAACGATAACAACTCCGCCAACTATTAAAAGTCCTTTTTTGTGTTCTCGTATTATATCGATGGCTTTTGATGCACCGTCTTTCGCTGCATCAAATACAGTGGGGAGATGCTTTCTTATTTTGTGGTTGGAATCTTTAACCATGCCACATAATTCAAGAGCACCTGACTTAACACCCAAATAAGTCTTTTCATCAAGAAGTAGATTTACATTAACAACAGGCATAACATATGCTCCTTTCTATAATTATTTTTTGAATCGTCTGGAAAAGACTTTTCCACCTTCTTCGACTAATTCTTCGGCGTGTTCTGATACGAATTCTGCGACTGGATGCCACGCTTTCTTAAAATGAAAAAATAGCTTTCCATCAATTATCTTGGTTGGACAAGTATATCTTCTGCCACCAGATGTAATTTGGCACCATTTTAAAATTTTATTAATACCAAGTACAAGCATTTATGCGTCCTCCCTTAATTTTTGTTATTCATTTCTGTTGCAAGAACCTTCAAATCAAGATTTTCTAACGCATATTTATACTTATCAAGTTCTTGTTGTACTGCTTCGATTTCTTTTTGCAGTTTATAGAGGTTAGATTTTTTGATGTTAAGTTCCTTGTTACATGCGGCTATTTTCTTTTTAAGAAATTCTTCGACATCCGCAGAGGAAACAGAACTATTCTTTTTGTTGTCAATTAGAGCAAGCATCCCACCTAACAGACTGCCTACCATAACAGACATTGCAATTGGGGAACTTGCAAGTGCAGCTGTTACAGCTCCTGCATATTTAGGTGTTTCTTTAATGAATTTATTTAAGGCGGAAGAGGTAATGACATAACCGCTTTTTTTGGATACCCATTTTGCATCAAGTTTGCCAGAGCGTAACCATCTTCGAACAGTTTCTTCGGTGGTGCTAAGCATATCAGCTATCTGCTTTACTGTATATGAAGCCATGCTCTCAACTCCTTTCTGAAAAGAGCATATCACATAATGCTACATTTGTCAACAACAAAATGTAGCATTAAAATAGTTTTTGAATGTTGCAATAAAAAAGTAGTCTTAACTAAACCAAAAGTTAAGACTACTTATTGGCGGAGATGCAGAGATTTGAACTCTGGCGCCGCTATTAACGACCTACTGCATTTCGAGTGCAGACCCTTCAACCACTTGGGTACATCTCCAGATATGTTAATTCGCTCCGTTTTGATAGAGCAAAAAACAAGTAATTATAGAATTTTGTTAGAAATGGCTAGAAAAACCGCTAGATAAAGGTATTTTGGGTGATTTGCGAAATCGCTCAAACCCGCACCGTTAAGCCATTTGTGGGGTTTTATTTACAGTCTCACCCGGGGGATTTCGAGTCAGCCCCGTTATGACCACTTCGATACGTCTCCTAAAATTACTTATTCATTGTAACACAGTTTATGGGCAAATTCAAGGGGCAGATTGTTTTTTTCTGCCCACAAAAAAGCACTGCATTTGCAGTGCTTTTATATGTTTAATATTTATTATCGAAAAAGATACCACGGATTAAACCATAGAGGAAGCCGCCGATGAAAAGACCGGCACGTCGCCCGCGTTTTGCCATAGAATCACCTCATTTTATTGTTCGTACAGCGCTTGTACCTGCCGGACTAATTCATACAGTTCTTCTGCCACGAAATCGGGAGAGATAATTTTAGCGCGGGAGCCGAAACTGATAATCCAGGAAAGAAAATGGGGGCTCACAGCCACACGGGCACGACAGATAAAGTGATTTTCGTCTTGTTTGATGATGGGGATGTCGGTGCCGAAACGGTCGTAAACCACGCCAACCAGTTCGTTGTCAAACTGGATGGAAACGTCGGTTTCCTCGCCGCTGTACATCTGGAACATACTCTTGGAATAACTGGACAGGTCAAAGGGCTTATCGGGCAGAATGCTCTCGTGTTCCGTCAGTTCAATCTGCTCCATTTTGTCCACACGATAATGGGTATAACTTTCGTATTTTTCCTTGCAGGTGATGAGATAATAGTTCTCGTCATCCCAGGTGAGAGCCACGGGAGATTCGGTGTAAAGATCACCGTTTTTGCGATAGACTTTCTTTTTATTCACATCCAGCGAAAAGTACTTGAAAGTAATCTGTTTATTTGCCGCAATAGCCTCGTGAATTTTGTCCACATTGTAATAAATCTGCTCGTTCGGGGTCTTAACCCTGTTTGTTACAAAAACCTGTCTATGCAGCTTTTTGGCGTTCTCGTGGCTGGTGAGTTTTTCGATTTTGGAGATCAGTTCCATACTCTTTTTGTGGGTGATAAACTTAGAGGCCTGCACGCTATCCACCAAAAGTTTCAGTTCGGGCAGTTCAAAATCGCGACCGGCGATATAATAATCGGTGGTGCGGGACTTGCGGGAGCAAAGGTCGAGGCCATAGAGCTCCAGACACTCTAAATCGTCATAGATACTTTTGCGCTCCGCCGAAATGCCGATTTTGGCAAGTTCTGCAATCATATCAGGCACAGTCATGGTGTGCTCTTCGTCGGTTTTTTCCAACAAAATTTTTGCCAGATACATAAGCTTTAACTTCTGATGCGATGTTTTCATAGCTAAACCACCTTTAACAATTAGTGTGTCATTGTTAAAACAATGTACAGAACCAGCAAAGCCGCCAAAAGTTTATCTGGTAAGTTTTTTGTTATGTTTTGCATTGTCATCCCTCCGAATTCGTTTTCTCAGTATACTCATTATAGCAAATTCGGTGGGAGATAAAACGGACAGTGCTCATAAAAATAATACCATATTGCAAAGAATTTTGCAATATGGTATGTGGATTTAGGGTAAGACAATGTCTTTAAGTTTTTTTCTGCAGTCCTTCCAATCGGGGCAGACGATGGACAGCTCTTCATAGAATCTGGGGGAATGGTTGGCCTGCAGAAAGTGGCAGAACTCGTGCAGAACAACGTAGCGGATGCAGTCGTCGGGCGTGCAGGCAAGGTTCAGGTTAAAGGTAACGATGCCGCGCATAGCGTGGCAAGAGCCCCAGCGGGAGACCATCTTGCGAAACTTAATTTGCGGGAACGAAACGCCCCTGCGCTCAAAATGGGGGTAAACTTCGTGGCAGAGAGCGGTGATATAGTCCTTGATTTCCGCCTCGGTATAGCGGGGCGCGGCTGGGGTTTCGGCCTTTGTTTCAAGGCACGAAAGTGCCTTTAGAATAAACGCACTTTTGGACAGCAAAAAAGCATCAACCGCCTGTTTCGGCACAAGGGGATGGGCCGAAACAAAGAGGCCTCCGTCCCGACGGATGCGCAGGTTGATGTTCTTCACCCGCTTGCGGATGAGTTCATATTCTATGGTTTGATTTTGTAGTTTTAATTCATGCTTCATAGTGATTTTATTGTACCATATCGGCAGTTGAATTTCAACCGAAAATGGTGTATACTGATGGTAGGGAGTTGAAAACGTATGAAAAATATCAACCAACAATTTTTAGAAGAATATAAAAGGCTGGATAAACTCTGTCAGGAAGTGCTGGGCACGGAAAAGGGCATCACCGCTTACATCGACGAGATGAAGGACTCTGTGGGCGGCATCATTCCCGGTTGGGCAGAAGATTTAAAGATGCTGAAGGAACTCCGCCATATCCGTAATATGCTGTCTCACGATGTGGGCACTTTTGACCAGAACGTTTGCGATATTGACGATGTTGAGTGGCTGGAGGACTTTCACAGCCGCATTATGAACGGAAAAGACCCGCTGGCGCTTCTTGCAAAGACCGCTAAGAAAGAAAAAGCACCCACCACAAAGGTCACAAAGCCGGCAGAAAAACAATCGCCACAGGAAACCCTGACCGCAGGGGATATTGCCAAGTTGGTGGCAAGACTTTTGGTGGCAGGCGGTATTGTGTATTTGCTCTTAAAATACGTTTTTGGATATTAAAAAACCGAGGCATTTGCCTCGGTTTTTCTTTTAATAGTGATATTTTTTCTGTTTAATAATCAAGAAGCAGACTGTGAGAACACAAGCCATTACCTCTGCCACAACAGCGGAGAGCCAGATGCCATCCAGTTCCCAGATAAGAGGCAGGAGCAGGACAGCCGACACTTGAAAAAGAAGCGTTCGCAAAAAAGAGATGGTGGCCGAGGTGAGTCCGTCATTTAGGGCGGTGAAAAAGCCCGAGCCGAAAATGGCAAATCCCGCAAAGCAGAAGGTAAAGGCGTTGATGCGGAAGCAACGGATGGTGAGGGCCAAAAGTTCGGCATCGTATCCCACAAAAACGCGGGACAGCGGAACCGCTAATGTCTGCGCAAGAGAGAACATCATCACGGAGAAAATGCCGATGATGGTTAAACATTTTTGCCGCAGACTCTTCATTTCAGCGTGATTTTTCGCGCCGAAATGGTAACTGATAACGGGGGATGCGCCAACGGTAAGCCCGATAAACGCAGAGTTAAAAACAAAGTTGACATACATTAAAACGCCATAGGCCGCCACACCGTTTTCGCCGGCATAGCGGAGCAACTGCAGGTTATATAAAATGCTGACCAGTGACATAGAAATGTTGGTGGCCAGTTCCGATGAGCCGTTGGTGCAGGTTTTTAACAGCGCCCTGCCATCGAAATGGGTTTTACCTAAATGCAAACGACTGCCTGCGCGCCGCTTGGCAAAATAAAGCAGAGGAAACACGCCGCCCACAGCCTGACTGATGCCTGTGGCAATGGCTGCACCGGCAATGCCCCAACGGAACACGCCCATAAACAGAAAGTCAAGCACCATATTGGTGATGCCTGCCAGTACGGTGGCAAACAGCCCAAGCTTCGGCAGAGATGCGGTGACAAAAAAGGTCTGAAATTCCATTTGCAGAATGAAAAATGGTAAACCGATAATCATCAGGCGACCATATAAGATACAATCTTCAAGCAGAGCGCCGCTTTTGGCACCCAGCATCAAGGCAATTTTCGGCATAAAAATATAACTGATCAGCGAGATGCAGGCCGCAAGGATTAAAGAGACGTAAACCAGCAGGGAAAAGGTGCGGTTTGCCTTTTCGTCGTCGCCTTCGCCCATACATTTGGCAATCAGTGCACTGCCACCCGTGCCGAACATAAAGCCCAGGGAACCCAAAATCATAATAAAGGGCCAAACGATGTTCACCGCGGCAAAAGAGGTTTTGCCCACAAAGTTGGACACAAAATAACCGTCCACCACGCCATAGACAGAGGTGAAAATCATCATAATAATACTGGGCCAGGTAAAGCGCAGTAACTTTTTATAGGTAAAATGATCGGAAAAATGGATATTCATAGTAACTCCGTAAGATAAAAATTGTCGGATTTGATGGAATCAAATCCGACAATTAGTGTATCATATTTTGCATCTAAAAGCAAGGTTTTTAAAAGATAAAGGGCAAGAGGCGATAGCGAACTTTTTGGCAATATGCCTCGTAGCCATCCAGTTCCTTTTTCAGGAGTTTTTCCTCGCCCAAAATTCTGACAATGATGATGGGAATGTAAAGAAGCATCAGCAGAAAACCATACAAAGAGCCCAAAATTAAGGGCATAGAAAGAAACAGAATAATGGTGGCAAGATACATGGGGTGACGGATGATACCGTAAAGCCCCGTATCCACCACTTTTTGCCCCTCTTCCACGTGAATGGTGCGGGAGAGAAATGCATTTTCGCGGATGACTTCAGCGTAAAGACCGTAGGACAAAAGAAACAAAATGACAGCGGTGGTAGAAACCCCATCGGAAAGAGTCGACCAACCATAGCGGAAGTCTAATCCGCAGAGGATAAAGGTGGCGACAAATAATAATCCCGAAAGGGCCACAACTGCCTTTTGGTCGCCCATTTTTTCTCTGGCATCAAGCCGCCGCGCCAAACGGTCGGGGGATTTTGTCATCATAACAAACCCTGCGATGACCATTGGCACAAACAAAAGCCCCAAAAACAGCCACGCGGCAGGATACGATAGCGTGCCTGCGGGCCAAAACAGGAGCGCGGCAAGGAGCACAAAGCCGAGCGTAACTTTGGTGATAGCACTAACAAACAGTTTCATAAAATCCCTACTTTCTGGCAACGTACAGGGGATATACAAGACAAAGGATGGTATAAGGAATCATAAGGAGCAGACAAACAACGGTGATTGTTGGCGGGAAAAAGGCGCCGATGATGAACAAAAGACCTAAAATTACCGTTGTAAAACCGATAAAGCGGTTAATTTTTCGCGCTTTTTCAGGGGTTACATTAAAGTTTTTAACCTTATCAAACTTAGGTAAATAGTTGCCTACGACAATCAAAAGACCACCAGCTACAAGGGAGGCAACTCTGTGAATTTCGAAATTCCAACCTAAACTGTAACCTAAGATAGCGACTTGCAAAACAACGCTCATAATGGGAATGATCCATTTCATCACGTGACCGAATTTTTTGGGTGCTCCCTGTTTTGCCATAGCCGTATCGGCACCCAGGCAATAAACCAAGTGGAGCACAACCATCAAAAGAGGAAGACCAAACACCGCAAAGGGTTTGGATGCAAAGTTATCAGGCTGGTTGTGAATGTTAAAATGAATGGCAATGGAATCGGGCAATCTGTCCCAGAGGGCAACGCCCAACAAAACGGGAAGCAGGGTGATGAAGGCAGTTACGAAAAAATATTTCCAGTTGATTCGTTTCATTATTTTTTACCTCCTAGGGCATAAATCCAGGTGAGCACTTCCTCAAAAACAGAAGCGTTCAATTGATAATAGATAAAGTTTTTCACTTTTTCTTCAGAAATCAAGTCGGCGCTTTTCAGTTTCGCCAGATGGTAAGAAACCGTGGCGCCCGTCAGGTTAAACTGTTCCGCGATTTCGCCGGCGGATTTTTGACCGGATTTCAGCATATTCAAAATGTCGCGACGCACAGGGTCAGAGATGGCTTTTAAGGTTTCGTTCATACTCATAGGATCACCTCTATTTAGATGTTTATCTAAATACATTCTAACACGGGAACGGAAAAAGGTCAACAGCTATTTAGAAGAAAATCTAAATAGGTACAAATTGGCAAATAAAAAAGAGTCGGCAAAGCCGACTCTCTTTGTTTAACTATATTATGCCTGAGGCAATGCATATTTTTCAGCGTAAGCTGCGAACTTCTTATCGAAATATGCGTGGTCGTTTTTGAGAACTTTCATAGATTCGTGGATGTTCATATTGTTCTGTGCCGCATCGATAACGCAAATGGCAACGTTAGAACAATGGTCGGCTGTTCTTTCTAAGTTATTTAAAAGATCAGCCCAAACAAAGCCCATTTCAATGGAGCATTCACCGTTTTTCAGGCGGGCGATGTGATTATCACGCAGGGCGTCTTTCAAACCGTCAATCACCTGCTCTAAGGGTTCAATATCGTGAGCAGCAGACACATCGTTATGAATAAAGGCATCGTAGGTTAAAGAGAGAATCTCTGTAACCGCGCGGCAGAGCACATCCAGTTCCTTTTGCGCACCTTCGGTGAAGGGCACATCTTTAGAGCGCAGTTCTTCAACGGATTCAGCGATGTTCACACTATGGTCGGAAATGCGTTCAAAATCACCGATGGCTTTTAAGAGTTTAGAAACGGTGGCACTGTCGCTATCGCTGATTTTAAGACTGCTGACTTTAACAAGGTAAGTGCCTAAAATATCTTCATAATGGTCTGCCTTTTTCTCTAAGGCACGAACGGATTCAGCGGTTTCTTCGCTATATTCTGCCAAGAGACAAAGACTCTTCTTTAAAGCGGTAACGGAAAGTTCTGCCATATCGCGCACCAAAGCTTCGGAGCGTTCAACCGCAACGGGCGGGGTGGCAAGCAGACGGTCGTCAAGTTCAGAGAACTCATCTTCCTGAGCAGAATCGGGCACCAAACGGTTTGCCAGTTTTTCCAAGAGAGATGACATCGGCAGCAGCAGTGCTGTGCAAGCGACGTTAAACAGAGAGTGGGCCACAGCAATGCCCATATGGGTTGCCCCCATATCAAAGAGGGCGGGTTTTAAAGTGGCAGATATAATGCTGAACACAGAAAGCCACACAATTGTACCGATTACATTAAAGGAAAGGTGCACAATAGCGGCACGTCTTGCATTTTTGTTGGTACCGAAAGAGGATAACAGCGCGGTAACGCAGGTACCAATGTTCTGACCCATGATAATGGGGATTGCGGCACCGTAAGACACCTGACCGGTGGCAGACAGAGCCTGCAAAATACCAACGGATGCAGAAGAAGACTGAATCACACCGGTTAAAACAGCCCCCACCAGCATACCCAAAACGGGGTTTTTAAACATAATGAACATCTGCTGGAAAGCGGGCACGTTAGCAAGACCTTTAACAGCGGCAGACATAGTGTCCATACCGAACATTAAAGTGGCAAAGCCTAAGAGGACAGTACCTGTATCCTTTTTCTTGCTGGATTTTGAAAACATCAAAAGACCGGTACCGATCAGCGCAAGAATCGGGGTAAAGGATGTGGGTTTTAAAAGCTGCATAAACACATTGTCGCTGGAAATGCCGCCCAAACTCAGAACCCATGCAGTTACTGTGGTACCAATGTTGGCGCCCATAATCACGCCGATGGACTGGCGAAGGGTCATAATACCGGAGTTAACAAAACCAACCACCATAACCGTTGTGGCAGAGGATGACTGGATGACTGCTGTCACACCGAGACCTGTTAAAAAGCCGGTCAGTTTGTTCTTGGTCAGTCTTGCCAGAATGTTCTTTAAACTACCGCCTGCACGACGTTCTAAGGCATCGCCCATAACGCTCATACCGAACAGGAAGAGGCAAAGACCACCAATCAAAGTTAAAATATCAAAAATATCCATTTTTCACCTCGTGAGTAAAATTTTTTCCAAAAAGATTGTATCATATTTATTCTTCCATGGCAATAAAAAAATACCGAAAATATCACTTATTTTGCGGCTTTTCGGCGAAAATAATTCGACGAAAAAAGAGTTTTGCCGAAAGGGGCTAAAAAGACAAAGAAAAAAGGCAGATTACTCTGCCTTTTTCTTCTTATAATAGTCGCCTAAAATGATGGCATCGCCCATTGTGATGCTATCACGGACTCTTTGATTTTGTGCGGTAATGTGGGCCAAATCCTCGGGATTTGCCTGATCGGCTTCAGAGGGGAAGTAGGTCATTTTGTCATCCGTCCAGCCCCAGTTTTCAAAATAGGCAAAACCCTTGTTCGTGGGCTCGAGTACATCGTTACCGATATAGCGGCTGTCACGATTTAAACCAAACAGGTTCACAATGGTGGGAGCCCAGTCGATGGTCATCATGGGTTTATCAATGGTAACGCGGCGGAGATTCGGGTTATAAATAAAGGCAGGCACGCGATACTTCAGCCCTTCGCCTTTCCACTCCAGAAGCATTTCTTCATCGGAAATACCATAAGCAAAATGGTCGGTATAGCAAATGATAACCGTATCTTTTAACAGATTATCCTCTTCTAAACGTTCTAACAACTGGCGGAAGAATTCATCCGTATCGGCGGCCAAAATCTGCATATTGTTCTTTTCTTCGTTGATGGTTTCATCAATTAAATCAGGACGATATTCTTTAGCCAGTTCAAGTTTTGCGCTGGCGCCGGAATAAGGCAGATGGGCAGAATAAGTGATAAGGAAGTTATAAAAAGGTGTTTTTTCCGTCATCTTGGCATACACTTCATCAGTTAAGATGTTACTGTCAAGTTCGGCTTCTGTGCCTGTTATGCCAAAGTCTGCCAAAGAGTGATAGCGTTCATAACCGAAACTTTTATGCATAATGCCGCGGTTATAAAATTCGGGGTTGTTAAAGTGGAAGGAGTTGCAGGCGTAACCTTCTTCTGCAAAGAGTCTTGCAATGGCATAGGGGAAAGAGTTTGTGCTGAAGTTTGATGCACTGCCTGCGGCAGAGGGGGTGAAAAAGCCCGTGTTAAAGGCAAATTCAGAACTAAAAGTAAACCCTGCGCCAAAGAAGGGGGCATTATAATTGGAAAAGTTAATGCCGTTGTTCATCATTTTATATAAGGTGGGGGTTGTTTCTTTATCAATGGTCCAGGTATCAATGCTTTCCATCATAACAGCGATGACGTTTTTGCCTTTGAATAAATTGGTGTAAGCATTTTTGGGGGATTCGCCTTTTTCGGCAAAGTAATAGTCGGCTTTTTCTAAGTTGTTCTCGTCATAATCAAAACGGGGGAACAAAGAAGAATAACCGTTCATAAAGGTAAATTGATAAATACCTGTAATTTCATATCCTTTGTTGGCATCGGTAAAGTTTTTATATACCGTGCGGGGCTGCGCCCAGGTGTTCCACTGGTGAGTGTTATCTCCGTGGAGCAGGGGCTGCATGCAAAGGTGGGTGATAATCAAGATTAAAAGAGGGGCAAAGAGAGACAAATATCTCTTTTTCTTTGTGAGTTCGGGACGTTTCCAGAAGATAAGAGCCGGCACCAAAAGACCGATGGTCAAAAGGATGCTGATAATCAGGCGGGCATCAATCATCTGGACAATATAATCGGAATAACCCGTTGCTTCACCGGCCAGAGCAATACTGCGGAGCCAGAAAAACTGCTCAAAAATTTTAAAGTAAACATATTGGCTGACGCCAAGGACTAAAAAGATCACAGTGATAACGGAAAAAACAATTTTGCCGGCCCTTTTCGGCAGAACAACAAAGCAGAAAGCGATGAAGAGGAAAATCCAGCCGATGTTGAACAAAAAGTTCACCCAAGGCACGTAATTCTGGGTGAAAAATGTTTCTTCCAGAGCGCTTCGCATTAAAAATTCAGGCACAAAGAGAGCCAAAACAGCGAAGATAATAAAATAATATTGTTTAATAATATCCCATAATTTTTTGCAAACGGTTTTCAAAAAGGTCACCTTCTTTTAAAGCAATCCTCTCTATTTTATCATAAAAAAAGAAGAAATTCAATATTCTTTTGGGTTGTTTTAGATGGGGTTTTGTGGTACAATAAAGGAGATAAGATGAAAGAAAGGAACGAAAACGATGCTTGATTTTACCTATTACACGCCGACTAAAGTATATTTTGGCAAAGAGATGCACAAAAAAGTCGGCGAGATTATCAAAGGCTACGGCTATAAAAAAATTATGATGCAGTATGGCAAAAGTTCCATTAAAAAGACAGGTCTTTATGACGAAGTGATGGAATCTTTAACCGCCAACGGTATCGAAGTGGTGGAAATGGGCGGTGTTGATCCCAACCCGAAAATTTCCTTTGTTCGCAAGGCCATCCGCATCGCAAGAGAAGAAAAAGTTGAAATGATTCTGGCTGTTGGTGGCGGCTCTGCCATCGATTCTTCCAAATATACCGCAAGCGGCGTCAAATATGATGGCGATGTGTGGGATTTTGCCACTAAAAAGGCAAGCCCCGCTGATGCACTCCCCGTTGGTTGCATTTTAACCTTGGCGGCGGCAGGTAGTGAAATGAGTGCTTCTGCGGTTATTTCCAACGAAGAACTTCACGATAAACGTGGCTACAACAGTGATTTTAATCGCTGTCAATTTGCCATTTGTAACCCTGAACTGACCTACACCGTTAGCCCCTATCAGACCGCAAGCGGCGTGGTAGACATTATGGCGCACACTATGGAGCGTTACTTTACCGTTTACGACGTGGAAACCGAACTGACCGACCGCATTGCAGAAGGTCTTTTAAAATCTGTCATTAACGCAGGTAAGGTTTTAATGGAAAAACCCGATGATTATGAAGCCCGTGCTACGATGATGTGGGCATCTTCCCTGTCTCATAACGATTTGACCGGCTCCGGTCGACCCTTTATGATGACTGTCCATCAGCTTGAGCACGCCCTCTCCGGTGAATTCCAGGAAATCACCCATGGTGCAGGTCTGGCTGTTTTATTCCCCGCCTGGATGCGCTATGTGTATAAGGTAAGCCCTGCGCGCTTTGCTCAGTTTGCAAGACGTGTTTGGGATATCACCGAAACTGATGATGAAAAGGCGGCACTTCTCGGCATCTGCGCTATGGAAGATTATTTCCGCTTCCTGAATATGCCTCTGACTCTGCGTGAATTTGGTATTCCTGCCGATTGCACAGAAAAACTTTCTGACCTTTGCTCCTTTGGTAAAACCCGCACCATTCCTTCTCAGATTCCTTTAGATTTTGATGCGGTAAAAGCCATTTTCGACAGTTGCTATTAATTCATTCTTTACAATGTAAAAAGAGCCCGAAAAAGTTGATTTTTTGGGTTCTTTTTTATTGACAAAGGCGCTCTGTTATGCTACAATATTGATTAAATGTGATGAACGGAACCAAGTAAGCTGTGGATGAAGCTTAGAGAGATGGCGGGTGGTGCAAGCCGGATTTCTGAAACAGACTGAATACAGTCCGGGAGCTGCAAGGGAGAAAGTAGAGTAGACCTTGCCGGGTGCGCCCGTTATTGCGCAGAGTAATCAATCTCCTTTTTTGGTTACTTGGTGAGGCAGGCTCTGTGAGGAGTTTGTAAAATGAGGTGGTAACGCGGAGAAATCCGTCCTCTGTATTCGTGTGAATACGGAGGTTTTTTTGTTTTTACCTCTGTGTTCATGGTTAAAAGGAGGAAAAAACAATGCTTATCAAAATTCTTTTATTGGTGGTTTTCTTTGCCATCATGGTTGGTGTCGGTTTGTACTGCAGAAAAAGTGCAACCGATGTAAACGGCTTTGTGCTGGGCGGTCGAAGTGTTGGTCCGTGGCTGACTGCTTTTGCCTACGGTACATCTTATTTCTCAGCGGTTATCTTTGTGGGTTATGCGGGCCAGTTCGGTTGGAAATTCGGCGTGGCTTCCACCTGGATTGGTTTGGGTAATGCCTTTATCGGCTCACTGATGGCTTGGGTGCTGTTAGGTCGCAGAACAAGGCTGATGACCCAGCATTTAGGTACCGCAACTATGCCCGAATTTTTCGGCAAGCGCTATGGTTCTCCTGCGTTGAAAATTGTGGCATCTTTAATTGTGTTTATTTTCTTAATTCCTTATACAGCCTCTCTCTATAACGGTCTTTCCCGTTTGTTTGAGATGGCGTTCCCCGGCGTTTCTTACACGCTTTGCGTTATCGTGATGGCGGTTTTAACCGGCGTTTATGTGATTGCCGGCGGCTATATGGCAACTGCCATTAACGACTTTATTCAGGGCCTGATTATGCTGGGCGGTATTGCGGCTGTCATTTGGGCGGTGCTCTCCGGTCACGGTGGTTTTATGGGCGCCCTGACGGAACTTGCCAAAGTGCCTCACGATATTCCCGGTGTTTACAGTTCTTTCTTTGGTCCCGACCCCTTTAACTTATTCTGCGTTGTGATTTTAACATCGCTGGGCACTTGGGGTCTGCCCCAGATGGTGCAGAAATTCTATGCCATCAAAAGCGAAAAGAACATTGCAAAAGGTACGATTATTTCCACCGTTTTTGCCCTGATTGTAGCAGGCGGTTGTTACTTTTTAGGCGGGTTCGGTCGCATTTCGGGTATCAGCGTGGATGCTTTGGGCAACCCTGTGGGCGGCTTTGATGCCATCATTCCCAAAATGCTGGAATCTCTGCCCGATGCGCTCATCGGCGTTGTGATTGTTCTGGTGCTGTCCGCCTCTATGTCCACCCTGTCATCTTTGGTGCTAACTTCCAGTTCCACTCTGACCTTGGATTTGATTAAAAGTCACATCGTGAAGAACTTAAGCGAGAAAAAACAGGTGCTGATTATGCGAATCCTTTTGGTTGTGTTCATTGTGATTTCCGCGTTCATCGCCATCAATAAAGATAAGCTGGGTTACATTGCCGATATGATGGGCATCTCTTGGGGTGCGCTTGCCGGCGCGTTCTTAGCGCCCTTCCTCTATGGTTTATACAGCAAAAAGATTTCCAAGGCGTCCGTTTGGACCTGCTTCATTTTTGGTGCAGGTATTATGGTGGCCAATATGCTGTTCCGCCCCCTGTTCCCCGTTTGGATGGCTTCTCCCATTAACTGCGGTGCGGTTGCTATGATTGGCGGTTTGGTGCTGGTACCCTTAGTGAGCCTGATTTCGCCCAAACAGAGCGCAGATATTGTTGACCCCATGTTTGCTTGTTATGACAATAAAGTTTTGGTTTCTGCTAAAGAAGCCTTAGGTGATTCTGAAGAATAAATTTAGACAAAGGATGAGATATTCCCATGCCAATTACTGATTTTTTAGAAAAAAATTCAAGATTGCACCCCAATGATGTCTGTCTGGTGGAGGTAAATCCGGAAAAGGAACCGGACAGAAGCATCTCTTGGCGTGAATACAGCTTAATTGAAGCCTCGGGTACAGAAAAGCACAGACGCGAAATGACCTGGCGCCAGTTTGATACGGCGGCTAACCGTTTTGCTAACCTGCTCTTAACCCGTGGCGTGAAAAAAGGCGACAAAGTTGCCATCTTAATGATGAACTGTATGGAATGGCTGCCCATTTACTTTGGTATTTTAAAGTCGGGCGCGCTGGCTGTTCCTATGAACTTCCGTTTTTCTGCGGAAGAAATTGAATATTGTGCCGACCTTGCGGATGTTTCCGTTTTGGTGTTTGGCCCTGAGTTTACAGAACGTTTGGAAACCGTTCTGCCCAAACTTAAAATCAAAAACTATTTCTTTGCAGGCAATCAGGTGGATACGCCCGCTTTTGCCGATAACTACAAGGAAATGATTACCTATTGTTCTTCCGGCGCACCTGCGGTGGAAATTGATGATGAAGACGACGGTGCCATCTATTTCTCTTCCGGCACAACCGGTTTTCCCAAAGCGATTCTCCATAGCCATAAGGCACTGGTGCTGGCTTGTCAGGTGGAACAGAAGCATCATGGTCAGACCCGTGACGACGTGTTCCTTTGCATCCCGCCCTTGTACCATACAGGTGCGAAAATGCATTGGTTCGGCTCGCTGCTTTCCGGCTCTAAAGGTATTTTGCTCCGCGGCGTGAAACCCGAATGGATTTTGCAGACGGTATCCGATGAACGTGCTACCATCGTTTGGCTCTTGGTGCCCTGGGCACAGGATCTTTTGGATGCCATCGACCGCGGCGAGATTAACCTTGATGACTATAACTTAGACCAGTGGAGACTGATGCACATCGGCGCACAGCCCGTGCCTCCGTCACTAATTAAGCGCTGGAAAGAAGTGTTCCCCCATCACGAATATGACACAAACTATGGTCTGTCTGAATCCATCGGTCCCGGCGCTGTGCATCTGGGCGTTGAAAACATTCATAAAGTGGGTGCTATCGGCGTTCCCGGTTACAAGTGGGACATTAAAATCGTGGATGAAGCAGGCGCCAAAGTGCCTCAGGGCGAAGTGGGCGAACTTTGCCTAAAGGGTGATGGCGTGATGAAATGCTACTATAAGAATGAAAATGCCACCCGCGAAGTGCTTACCGATGATGGTTGGTTGTTAACCGGCGATATGGCCAAGCAGGATGAAGATGGCTTTATCTATCTGGTTGACCGTAAAAAAGACGTTATCATCACCGGCGGTGAAAACATTTATCCCGTGCAGATTGAGGACTTTATCCGTGCTAACGATAAGGTTAACGACGTTGGTGTTATCGGTCTGCCTGATGAACGCTTGGGTGAAATCACAGCGGCGATTATCCAGCTTAAAGATGGTATGACTGCTACAATCGAAGAATTCGAAGAATTCTGCAAGGCACTGCCCCGATATAAGAGACCCAAGCAGATTATCTTTGCTGAAATTCCCCGAAATGCAACGGGTAAGATTCAGAAAAATGCTCTGCGCGAGCAGTATGGTGCGCTTAGAATCGTCGAAGCCACGACTTCTAATTAAGATAAAAGGCATCCGAGAAATCGGATGACTATTAATTTTGTGTACTGGGAAGTATGATAGGCCCCCTTGCCTAAAGGGGGCTGCCGAGCAGAGCGAGGCTGGGGGATTTGTCAGCATAGGGAGCTTGAATCCCTCCACCAAGCTACGCTTGGTCCCCCTCCCTCTAGGCGAGGGAGGCTTTTATAAAACAAAGATAGTAGGCGTAAAAAAAGACCAACCAATCGGGTGGTCTTTTTATTTCTTTTTATTTCTTTTTTTATGAAACTCGTATGCAATACATTCTAATAGAGTGCGCTCTCTGATAATAACCCGTTTAAATTGACCGCATTCTTCGCATAAATCAAGTTCTTCTGATAGGAGATAATCGCCTTCGGTGTAGTTTCTTTCGTTTAATTTGCTCCAACATTCAAGACAAAATTCAGCCATTTTGATTTTCCTTTCATTTGTTAAATTTGCATTTAGTCAAGATTGCTCCTATATAAGTGCAATTATATCACAAAATAAGTATATAATCAAGACAAATATACTTATATAGGTGCAAGATTATGAATGTTGAATATGAAAAACAAGTAGGAGCTAATATCCGAAATCTTAGAAATCAGAAAAAAATGACGCAAGATCAACTTGCAGCAAAACTTCAAGTTTTGGGGTGCGATATAACAAGAAGTGCGCTTGCCAAAATTGAAGTAGGTCAACGCCATTTATATCCTGATGAAATAAGAGCATTAAAAGAAATTTTTGACGTTCCATATGAATTAATTTTAAAATAAAAAAGACCACCCAATCGGGTGGTCTTTTATAATCCTTTTAATTACTTCTCAGCCTTAATGAGTTTTGCCAGAGCGAACATAGCAATTACGTTAGGCAGAACCATCAGGTAGTTAAAGAAGTCAGTCAGTTCCCAAACCAGATCGTTGGACAGAAGGGAACCCAAGAAGATGAAACCAACAGCAATGATAGCGTAAAGTGCGGTACCGATTTTGCTGTTCTTGGTCAGGTACTGAGCGTTGATTTTACCGAAGAAGTTCCAGCTCAGGATAGTAGAGAATGCGAAGAAGAACAGGCAAACAGCAACGAAGATGTTACCCCAGTTAGCAAGACCCAGAGAGTTGGAGAACGCCATCTGAACAACGTTTGTTTTGGAAATGCCTGCGTTTGCAATCAGTTCGGAGTAAGTTGCGCCGGTAGCGCCTGCCAGTGCACCATCACCAACGAAGGTGCAGGAGATAACGATGATAGCGGTCATGGTCAGAACCACGAAAGTATCAATGAACACACCGATCATAGCGGAAACACCCTGATCGTGAGGTCTGTCAACCTTAGCGGTTGCATGTGCGTGAGGAGTAGAACCCATACCGGCTTCGTTAGAGAACAGACCACGTTTAGCACCTTGGCTGATAGCGGTCTTCAGCGCGTAACCGATACCACCACCGATGAGCGCATCGGGAGTGAACGCATATTTGAAGATTGCACCGAAGGTTGCGGGGATGTATTCGATACGAGCGATGATAATAGCAATACCACCGATTAAGTATAAAAGAGCCATGAAGGGAACGATTTTTTCGGTGAAGGAAGCCAGTCTCTGCACGCCGCCGATGAATACAATCAGGGAGATAATAGCAACGATTGCACCAACAATCCAAGGAGCTACGCCGAATGCGGTGTTGCAGGTTTCAGCGATGGAGTTAGACTGAACCATGCTACCGAAGAAGCCTAAAGCTACCATTGCAGCAACTGCAAAGAAGATAGCCAGGAAAGTACCAAAACCATTGGGGAATGCTTTTTTAATGTAGTAAACAGGGCCGCCTTTAACGTCGTCACCGTTAACCACTTTGGTTTCCTGCGCCAGCACTGCTTCGGTGTAGATGGTAGCCATACCTAAGAATGCGATAATCCACATCCAGAAGATAGCACCGGGACCACCGGTTAAGATCGCACCGGAAGCACCAACGATGTTACCGGTACCAACCTGTGCTGCGATAGCGGTTGCCAGAGCCTGGAAGGATGTCAAACCGCCCTTCTGCTTGCCACCCTTTAAAGAGAAGCCGCCGAAGAAGCGTTTGCAGCCGTCACCAAAGCAACGAACCTGAACGAATTTGGTTTTGAAAGAGAAAAACAGACCAACTGCAACCAGAAGGAAAATCAGGATGTAGTCGGAGAGGATGCCGTTCGCTTTCTGAACGAGCGCTAAAACTTGTTCTTGCATTGTACAAAAACCTCCTAAAAATAATAATAGCCACCATATAAATTGGCGGCTCCAGATAGACATGCAAACGTAATTATGAAAAATCACATTTGTTCGCTCCGTCCTTTTGCCTGAGAGATTCAGCGTTTTCGCCTTGCACCTTCGGCACCTGTTCTTGACAGGATTCTCTGGAGTACCATCCACACACAGTCTGCAAACGCTTTCTGCATGCTTCATATAGTAACAATATGAACTTATATACTATAATAATGCATTTTTATGCATTTGTCAACACCATTTTTGAAAAAAAGTAAACTTTTTTTAAATTTTGATTACAGAGGGGCAGAATGTTGTCAAAAAGACGGAAATGTGGTAAAATAAAGGTAAGAAACATGAGCAGAAAGGCGGAAAAGAGAAAAAATGTCGAAGACCAGACGGATTTATTTTGCAAGACTTGTAGGTCGTATCTTTATTTTTATGTTAGCCGCCCTGCTTTTAATCTGTAAGCCCGAGGAGTTTGAACTGGCTTTGGGAATGGGCTTTTTTAAGCGCTTTTCACCCCTGCATATTCTGTGGGGCATCTGGATGATGGATATGATTTTGCAGCTGATGCCTGTTCGTGCCCATATCTCTATTGGCTCCCAAAAAGTATTTTCTTCCTTATTTAAACCCATCAAGGAAAAAATCAATAAGGAAAATTTAAAACAATATATCAAGGATACAACGAATGCAGCTTATAAGGTGATGATTCTTTGGGTGGCTCTCAATGCCATCATCGCTGTTTTATATTGGAAGCAAATCATCAGCATCGGCGTTTTGGTTTTAATTTCGGTTTTCTTTTATGTTTGTGATTTGATTTGCGTGCTCATTTGGTGCCCCTTCCGTCTCATTATGGGCAACAAGTGCTGCACCACCTGCCGCATTTTTAACTGGGACCATTTGATGATGTTTGCACCCTTTGCAACAGTTCTCGGCTTTTTTACAAGTAGTTTATTTTTGTTTTCCTTTATTATATGGCTGATTTGGGAGATTTGCGTGTTTACCTATCCCGAGCGGTTCTGGGAAAACAGTAATATGGCGCTTAAGTGCTCGGAGTGTACCGATAAACTCTGCACCCAGTACTGTCGTCGCCTGAGAAAATAAAAAAGGAGTTGAAAGAAATGCGGAAATTTCATCTGTTCATTTGTGTTTTGGTGGGGATTCTCCTTTTGTCCGCTTGCGGTGCACCGAATCTTGATATTTTGGTGGAAGATCCCGAGCCGGTCGTTGATCCCATTCAGGCAGAAATTGATACTTTCTTTCAAACTTATGTGAATACCGATGAGCGCCCCATCGCCATTATGGTGGATAACGACGATAAAACCGCTCGTCCTCACGCAGGCCTTGATGAATCCTATTTGATTTATGAACTGCCCGTGGAGGGCGGTGCCACTCGTTTTATGGCGCTGTATCGTGGGGTTAACACCGAAAAAATCGGCCCCATCCGCTCTTCCAGACATTACTTTTTGGATTATGTGATGGAGCACGACGGTATTTATACCCACTTTGGCTGGAGTCCCAAAGCCATTTCCGACATCAGTGCATTTAACATTAATAAAATCAACGGTATTTTAGGTACCGATGAAAAAATCTTCTGGCGTGAAGAAAAATTCCGTGGCGATTATCACAGCGCTTACACTAAAATTTCCAATATTAAAGAGATGGCAGAGGATAAAGGGTACAGCCTGACCACAAGCCACAAAAGCGGCATCGAGTATGCCGAAAGTTATTTCACACTGCCTGCCGAAAAAGCGGCAACATCAATTGATGTCAACTATTCCGGATTTTATCAAACGGGATATACATATAACGCCGAGACAGGTCTTTACGAAAAGACCATTCACAAAGCACCCCACGTGATGCAGAACGGTAATGTGCTTGCGCTTAAAAACGTGTTGGTTTGCATTGTGCCCGAAAGTTCTCTGGGCGATGGGTCTGACCGTCGCGAACTATATACAACCGGTAGCGGTAGCGGCTATTATTTCACCGGTGGCGCCTTTGAGGAAATCACCTGGCATAAATCTTCAAGACAGGGCAACACCAATTATCTGCGTGCCGACGGCACACCGCTTTTGATTAACCCCGGCAACACCATGATTAACATTGTGAGCCCTCAGGCAGAGATTGTGATTCAGTAACAGACAGGAGCAATATCTATGGATTATAACTATCACACCCACACATTCCGTTGTCATCACGCCAGCGGTGAGGAAAAAGAATATATTAAAAATGCCATTGAAGGCGGCATCAAGGATTTTGGTTTTGCCGACCATGCACCCTTTTTATTTCCTGATGATTATCAGTCTTGGTATCGTGTTTCGATGCGCAGGAAAGATGAATATTTTGAAACCTTGCGGGCTCTTCGCAAGAAGTACCATCGCAAAATCAACATCAGCATTGGCTTTGAAATGGAATATTATCCTGCCTATTTTGAAGATATGCTCAAAACCGTTTTGGATGCGGGCTGTGAATATCTGATTTTAGGTCAGCATTTCATTTATAATGAATATCCCGATGGGGTTTATATTTTCGACCAATTTGACAGCGAACGGTATTTGATTGACTATGTCGATACCGTGATTCAGGGTATGGCAACAGGCGTTTTCTCCTATCTTGCGCATCCCGATTTGCCCAGCTTTACAGGCGATGTTAATTTCTATCAAAAAGAGATGCAAAGAATTTGCGTGGCATCGAAAACTTATAATATGCCTCTTGAAATCAATTTCTTAGGACTCCGCCAAAGACGAAATTACCCCAACGAAGCCTTTTGGGAAGTGGCAGGTCAGGAACAGTGCCCCGTTACATTCGGCACAGACTCTCACAGTCCCGATAGCGTATATCAGCCTGACATTATCGAAAAAGCAGCAAAACTGGTGGATAAATATAGTTTAAACTATATCGGCAAACCCGAATTGGTTCTGCTGCAGAAATAAAGAAAGCGTTGCGACGAATCGTCGCAACGCTTTTTATTTTTGTGCTTCTTTTCGATAGGTAGAAGGCGAAACCCCTTTGATTTTCTTAAAGGCACGGGAAAAAACGAACAAATCCTCATAGCCCAAGGCGTTGGCAATCTGCGAGATGCTGTATTCCGTATCTAAAAGACGGTGGCAGGCCTGATTCATTTTTAAATTCAGGATATATTCTTTCGGCGTAACCCCCACGTGCTTTTTAAAGAGAAAGGTCAGATAACTGCGGTCGATCCCCAGATAGTCTGCCAGAGCAGAAACGGTGATATTTTCGTGTTGAAAGCACCAAAGATAATCCTTGGCACGATTGATGTAGCGGTGACCGGTGGGGGCATCCTGTTTGGGCTCGGCCTGATTTGTCAGGGCATACAAAACATCGTAGGCACGGGCGGTTAAGAGGGTTTGGGAGTAGTTGTCGGTGTCGTAAGATACCAAAAATCGCTCCAAAGCCATAACAAAGGATTCGCCTGCGCGAAAAGTCGGCGTTTCTCTGGAAATGTTTACACTTTCTAAAAAATCGGTCAGGTTTTTTGAGGAAAAACCAATCCATTCATATTCCCAAGGGTCGATTTCATCGGCCTTGTAATACACCAAAGCGTCAGGGACGATGCAGAAAACCTCCCCTGCAGACAAGTGGTATTCCTTGCCGTCTATTTTGAAAATACCTTTTCCGTTTTTGATGTAATGGAAAATATATGTGCCGCGAAAGTTGGGGCCAAAGCTATGGCCGGGATGGCATTTTTGCCAGCCACCGTGGACCTTTTCGATCGTTGGCTCACAACAGGTAACCAAAACTTCTTCCATACAAAACACCTCTCTGTACGATTTCTTCTCAATAATATCACATTTTGTTGTATTTTTCAAGTATTTTGTTATGTATTTATCTACATAAAGTTGTATAATGAAAGTATATAATACTGTAAAATTATACAGGAGGGTAAACAAAATGATTAAAATTGCGTTTATGGGTGCCGGCAGTTGGGTTTTTGCCAGAAATGTTTTGGGCGACTGCATTATCACACCCGAATTAGAAGATTTGCATCTGTATCTTTACGACATTGATGCAAAACGTTTGGATGAATCCCGTCAGATGATGGAAAACGTTGCAAGAAATTCAGGCCGCAAGGATGTGACCATTGTTGCAACCATGGATATGCACGAGGCGCTGGATAAAGCCGGCTATGTGGTGAATGCCATTCAGGTTGGCGGCTATGACCCCTGCACCATCACCGACTTTGAAATCCCCAAGAAATACGGTCTTCGTCAGACCATTGGCGGTACTTTGGGCATCGGCGGTATTTTCCGCGCTATGCGTACCATTCCGCCTATGGAGGCCTTTGCTCGTAAAATGGAAGAGGTTTGCCCCAATGCTATCTTTATGAGTTACACCAACCCCTGCGCTATGGTTGCAGGTTATATGCAGCAGCATACAAGCATTCAGACCGTTGGTCTTTGCCACAGCGCACACAATGCGGCAAACAACCTCTTAGCACCTCTTGGCATAGAGGATGAAGACTGCATCTGGGAAGTAGCAGGTATTAACCATCAGGCGTGGCTGCTCCGCGTGGAAGATAAAGATGGTAACGACTTATATCCCGAAGCAAAACGTCGTTCAAAAGCGTGGCTTGCAGGCGAAACCTTTGAGCCCACCAAGAGAGCCCGTGCAGAATATCCCGATATGGATAGAGTGCGTCACGAAATTATGCATCGCTTTGGTTACTATGTAACCGAATCCTCCGAGCATAATGCTGAATATAACCCCTGGTTTATCAAACCCACCCATCCCGAACTGATTGACAAATATAAAATCCCGCTGGATGAATATATCCGTCGTTGCATCAATCAGAATGCAGACTGGGATAAAATTGTTGCAGAAGTAACAGCAAAAGACCTTAAACACGAGTACTCTGCAGAATATGCGGCTAAGATTATTAAGGCAAGAGAAACCGATGTGCCTTACCGTTTCCACGGTAACGTGTTAAACACAGGCGGTCTGATTTCCAACCTGCCGAAAAAGGCCTGCGTTGAAGTGCCTTGCTTTGTTGACCGTGCAGGTATTCATCCCAGCTATGTAGGCGACCTGCCCGAGCAGTGTGCAGCGCTGAACCGCACCAATATCAATACTCAGCTTCTGACCATTGAAGGCATCCACGAGAAAAGCCGCGATAAAATCTATCTGGCAGCTATGATGGACCCCCACACAGGCGCACAACTTTCCATTGATGAAATTGTGGCAATGTGTGACGATTTATTTGAAGCTCACAAAGATTGGCTGCCGGAATATAAATAAGAAAAGAGACAGAAAAAACAATGGATTACTTACAAATGATAGGGCACGGGCTGGGTTTTGTTGCCCTTATCTTAGGATTTTGCTCATATCAGGCAAAAAACCAAAAGGGGCTTTTGTTGTGGCAAACAGCCAACAGCACCGTATTTGTGTTACATTACTTTCTCATCGGTGCCCCCTCTGCCTGTGTTCTGAATGTAGTCAATATTGTTCGCAACTTGGTATATTACAGACGTGGCAAAAAGGGAAAAATCCCGGTTGGCTATCCGGTTGTTTTCTCTCTGCTGATGGTTATTTTCGGCGTGTTCACCTGGGAGGGTCCTCACTCCCTCCTGGTGACCTTCGGCATTGCCATTAACAGCATTTGCATCTCCATAAACAACGTTCAGGGCATCCGCAAAAGTATTTTGCTGACTTCAAGTCTTGTGCTTCTTTACGATGCATTTGTATTCTCCATCGGCGGTATGATTTATGAACTGGTTGCCATTGGTTCCTCCCTCATTGGGCTTTGGCGGTATCGCAATATAAACAAGTAGGTGAAATGATGAGAACAGTTTACTTTCGTGATTATCAGACATCAGGGGATACGGGCTATGACCTGTATGCCCTTTTCTGCTCTTTGCAGGGCGAAAAGGATATAAAAGTTATCTTTGATCCGGGCGAATATGACGTTTGGCCCGATATGTGCTTCCAGCGAAACCTGTGTATTTCAAACCACGGTTTTAATGGCCCGAAACGGATAGCAGTGCTGCTCGAAAACATGCAAGATGTAGAACTTGATTTTTCCGGCTCAGTACTGCGGACACACGGTATAATGACGGCCTTTAGCATCCTTAACTCATCCAAAATAACCATTAAAAACGTTATTCTCGAAAATCCTGCCACGCAGGTTATGCAAATGAAAGTTATCGCCCATGGCGATGACTATGTGGATTTTATGAAAATGCAAGGATGTGAACAATTCCGTGTGAGAAAAGGCGAATTTGTCACAGACTATACAAACGGCATTTTCTATCCCATCTGGATGTATTTGGAATATAGCGGTCAAACAGGTCATTTGCTGGACGAGCGAGTCTGTTTTGACGGTTTCGGCGGTTATGTGGAAGAACTCGGTGACGACGTGATTCGTTGGCATAATTTTGAAACACAGCCGGCTGTGGGCAATGTTATAATTTTTAATGCAACCCGACGTTTGGGTGTCGGCATTTTCTGCGAAGATTCTGAAGATATCCTGTGTGAAAACGTCACCGTTCATTCCTGCTATGGTATGGGATTTTCGGCTCAAACCTGCCACAACATTACCCTGCGCGGATTCAATACGAAAAAATCAGGCGAGAGATTCTATTCGGCCAATGCCGATGCAACGCATTTCATCAGTTGCACAGGTCTTGTGACGGTGGAGGACTGTTTGTTTGAAAATCAGTTGGATGATGCTTTAAACATCCACGGCATGTACACCCGCATTGCAAGAAAAACGAAAACGGAACTTTTTGTAACAGAAGTGCAGGAAGAGGCCAAAGGTATCAAAATTTTCAATGCGGGCGACAGAATTCAGATTTTAAATCCCCAAACGTTGATTCCCTACGCCGAAAAAACAATCAAAGAGGTTACGTATATCAACGCAGACACCATTCGCTTAGAACTTTGTGAATCCACGGAGGATATCTGCGCAGGCGATACAGTAGAAAACATCAGCCGCGCGGCAGACCTTGTGTTTAGACGCAATGTTTTGCGGAATAACCGTGCTCGTGGCATTCTGCTTGCATCCCGAGGCAAAACCTTAATCGAAGATTGTTTGTTTCAGAATCCGGGTCCTTCCATCCAGTTTGAAGCCAACGGCGACTATTGGTATGAATCCGGCGGCACATTGGATGTAACCATCCGAGCCAATGTTTTTGACAGAAGTCAAAACAGTTTTGAAATACCCATTATCAATGCGGTGCCTCGCCAAAATGTTTTGGAGGGACAATATTTCCACAAAGAGATTCGGGTCATTGAGAACGAATTTCGTGCAGGTGGCGATACGGTGGTTCATTTTGACAATATTGAACATGCAGTGTTTAAGGATAACCGCATCATTTGTAAAAAAGATGGCGACAAACCTGTGATTACATACCACCATATTGGCAAACCGGAGATTGAAACCGATATTTCGGTTCAAGAAATAACAAAATAAAAAAACGGCTGTGACTTTTCGTCACAGCCTTTTTATGTTGTTTGATCTTATTTTTCTAAGGCAATGTGCGCCAAATCCACCCAAACACTGAAGAAAAACCGAGGGGATTTGGATGCAGAATGAACAAATCGAACCGAAGGGAATCCGAAGCTGTACTTTTGTACAGCGAGAGGTGAGATTTGTTTATAGCCTTGCGAGAAAGAAAAAAAGAAACCTGCAAAGGCAGGTTTCTTCCTTGTTATGTATCACTATAAAATTTTGTTTACTCGGATTTTGCCTTATCTTCGCAAGGCAATCTGCGCCAAATCCACCGGTTTACCAATAACGTACCCAGTCAGGATTTAAATACCGCATCAACGCTTCCATATAGAAATAGTCACCATAGATAGCACATTCATTCTGGTGTCCGTTCGTTACATGGTGAGACACTCTGAAAATCAAACCGTCTTCTGCACCGCCGCGGTTTTCGCAGCGGTCAATCAGCGCGTTCATCTGCATATCGGCGGCATTTTTATACACAGTTTTCTGCTCGCCATCAGGCAGATATTTAATCATTTCAAGCAGACCGCAAGTGGTGATGGCAGATGCAGAAGCATCGCGGGCGGCGGAATCGCTGCTTACAAAGTCTAAATCCCAGTAAGCGATGTTATCACTTGCCAAGCGGTTGAGATAATAATAGGTCACATTTTTGTGAACGTCTAAAATTTCTTCGTTTTGGGTGTAACTGTAAGCAATGGGGAACCCTGCAACCAGCCAAGAATGACCGCGGCTCCAGGTAGAGTCATCAGAGAGACCCTGCAATGTAACACCACCCACAGGTTTAGCATCTACGGGGTTGAACTGATAGTGATGGAAGGAAGAGCCATCCTGACGAATCAGGTATTTCATTGTGGTGTGGTAATGGCTGACTGCCGCATCATAAAATTCTTTGTTGCCTGTTTCTTCATAGGCGAAGAAGAACAGGGGAATGTTCATCATAGAGTCAACTAAGGTGCGATAGCCATTATAGTTATTGCTGCCGCGCAGACCGCTACGCATAATAAACTTACCGTCGTTATCGTAATGGTCTAAAAGGATGTAAGCGGCGTTTAATGCGGCCGAACGCATATTGCCATCACGGGTGATGCGGTAGCCCGCCACAGCAGAGGGCGAGAAGATAAAGCCCGTATCGTGGTCGTTTAAGCCGATGCCCTCGTTGGCGTGCTGGGCATAAATTTCAATATGTTTTTCTGCTTCCTTGCGGAAGAATTCGTCGCCTGTATATTCATAGGCCAGCCAGCAACAACCGGTTAACATACCGCTGGTCCAGTTAAAAGAATCACTGGTGGTATAACGGTAGGTGCCCGCTTTACTGGAGGCAGAAACAAATTTGCGATCGCACTGGACTAAATTTTCTTTAAGGGCATTTACCGGCGGATCCATAGGGACTTTTGCTTTTTCCCGGGAAATGGGATTTTCCTGCAGATAGCGGTCTGCATTAAACAGATGGGGCTCTGCGCTTCTGGTGACAGTAACCGTGCGGGTATCGGCCTCCCAACCAACAGAGAGGTTAAAGGCCTCTGCCACAAAACGGATGGGCATCATAGTACGTTCGTTGATAACGGTGGGTGCAACATCCATATAGTTCTTTGCCTGATTGATGTAAGCGGCGTTTAAGCCGATGTAGAGTTTCACCTGTCGGATGGGTGATGTCAGCAGAACAGATTCTGTGCCTGCGAAATATTCCACTTCGATGCCGAATGCCTCCATAATGGCACGGATAGGGACCAGGGTGCGACCGTCTAAAATCACGGGCACAGTGCCGCGACCGGGGTCGATTTCCTCCTCAGAACCGTTCACGGTCATCATGGGGTTATCAATCTGCAGAGAAACTGTCATATCATAGGCATCGCTGTTTACAACAGAAGGTGCCGTTATAATGAGCGACGTGCAAAGGATTAACACAATTGCAATGATAGATTTTAAAATGCGCATCTATATCACCTCTCGGGAAAGTTCAAAGATACGTTTATTGTACCATAGAACGAGATACTTTTCAACTCAAATCTCATGTTTTTGATATTCTCGCACAAAAAAAGAACCACGGATAAATCCGTGGTTCTTGCTGTTTTTAATATTTGGGTCTTTCGTGATAGTGTGTATGCAGTAACTTGTGAGACTTATGACCGCAGGGCTCACCCAGATACTCATCGTAAATCTTTTTGATGTAGGGATTTTCGTGAGATTTTCTGAGGGGCAGAGCACGGTCTTCAGCGTAAAGCGCTTTAGCACGTTCAGACTTTAAGTCGATTTCAGCCATCACTTTAGCGGGCTGGATGGGCTGACCGCCACCGGTTACACAGCCGCCGGGGCAAGCCATGATTTCGATGAAGTGGTAATCTGCTTTGCCTTCACGAATGTCTGTAAGCAATTTTCTTGCATTACCCAGACCGTGTGCAACAGCCACTTTAACGTCAAGGTCGCCGATGGTTACGGTAGCTTCTTTAATGCCTTCGGTACCACGAACTGCAGCATATTCAACTTCATCAAAGGATTTGCCTGTGATAACTTCAGCAACAGTACGAAGAGCCGCTTCCATAACGCCGCCGGTTGCACCAAAGATAACGCCTGCGCCGGTTGCTTCGTCACCAAAGGGAGAATCGAACACTGCATCTTCCAGTTTTGCAAATTCAATGCCGGCTTCTTTAATCATCTTCGCCAGTTCGCGAGTGGTGATAACTGCATCAACATCGGGGTAGCCGGTGCCGGACAGTTCTTCACGCTGTGCTTCGAACTTCTTAGCGGTACAGGGCATTACGGATACAACATAGATATCCTTCGGGTCGATGCCTGCTTTTTCAGCATAGTAGGATTTTAATACTGCACCGTACATCTCGTGAGGAGATTTAGCGGTGGACAGATTGTCTAAGAAATCGGGGAAGTTGTGTTCACAGAACTTAACCCAACCGGGAGAACAGGATGTAATCAGGGGCAGTTTGCCGCCTTCTTTAATTCTGTTAAGCAGCTCTGTGCCTTCTTCCATAATGGTCAGGTCTGCGGCAAAGTCGGTATCAAATACTTTATCAAAGCCTAAAATCTTCAGAGCAGCTGCCATTTTGCCGGTTACGGGCGTACCGATGGGCATGCCGAATTCTTCGCCTAATGCTGCACGAACAGCGGGTGCTGTCTGCACAACAACGTGTTTAGAATCGTCAGCCAGTGCGTTCCAAACGGGAGTCAGACCGTCTTTTTCGTGGAGCGCGCCAACAGGACAATGTGCAATACACTGACCGCACATAGCACAATCGGTTTCGTTTAAGGATTTTTCGAAAGAGCAACCGATGGTGGTGTTAAAGCCACGTTCGATAGCATCAATAACGCCAACGGTCTGCACGGATTTACAAACAGCCACGCAACGACGGCAGAGAATACATTTGCTGTTATCACGAACGATGGAGGGAGAAACATCGTCGATGGTAGACGGTGTTAATGCACCTTCGTAAGGAATTTCAGTTACGTTTAATTCGTCAGCCAGTTTCTGCAGTTCGCAGTTTCTGTTACGTACGCAAGTTAAGCACTTTCTGTTGTGGTTGGAAAGCATCAGTTCGAGGACTGCTTTTCTTGCTTTTCTAACGCGGGGTGTGGAGGTGAACACTTCCATACCTTCGCTAACGGGATATACACAAGCGGTAGCCAGTGCACGAGCACCCTTGATTTCAACCAGACACATTCTGCATGCGCCGATTTCGTTAATATCTTTTAAGTAGCAAAGCGTGGGAATATCAATGCCTGCCTGACGGGCTGCCTGCAGGACAGTGTAGTCAGAGGGCACGGAGATGCTTTGACCGTTAATTGTAAGTGTAACCATTTCCATTGTTCATCTTCCTCCTTTCATTACTCTACGATGATAGCGCCGAACTTACATTTTTCGATACAAGCGCCGCACTTAACGCAAGTTTTTGTATCAATAACGAAGGGGCTCTTGATTTCGCCGTGGATTGCGCCAACAGGACACTGACGTGCACATAAGCTACAACCTTTACATTTGTCAGCCACGATTTTGTAGCTTACCAATGCTTTACATACGCCGGCGGGACATTTTTTGTCCACAACGTGAGCAACATATTCGTCACGGAAGTAACGAAGAGTGGAAAGAACAGGGTTAGGCGCTGTCTGACCCAGACCACAAAGAGCGGATTCTTTGATGTTGTAAGCCAGCGCTTCCAGTCTGTCAAGGTCTTCCATAGTACCGTTACCCTTTGTAATCTTTTCTAAGATTTCAAGCATACGTTTGGTACCGATACGGCAAGGTGTACATTTACCGCAGGATTCGTCAACGGTGAACTCTAAGAAGAACTTAGCGATGTCAACCATACAGTTGTCTTCGTCCATAACGATTAAACCACCGGAACCCATCATAGAACCAATCTGAATTAAAGAGTCATAGTCGATGGGAACATCCATTAAGGAAGCGGGGATACAACCGCCGGAAGGACCACCGGTCTGAGCGGCTTTGAACTTCTTACCGTTAGGAATACCGCCGCCGATTTCTTCGATGATTTCGCGCAGGGTGGTACCCATGGGAACTTCAACCAGACCTGTGTTATTAATTTTACCACCCAGAGCGAATACTTTAGTACCCTTACTCTTTTCAGTACCGATGGAAGTAAACCAGTCAGCACCCTTTAAGATAATCTGGGGGATGTTAGCATAGGTTTCAACGTTGTTTAAGAGGGTGGGTTTTTCCCACAGACCTTTAACAGCCGGGAAAGGCGGACGAGGACGGGGTTCGCCACGTTTGCCTTCGATGGAGGTCATCAGTGCGGTTTCTTCACCACAAACGAATGCGCCTGCACCTAAGCGGATATCAAGGTCAAAACTAAAGTCGGTGCCGAAAATGTTTTTGCCGAGCAGGCCATATTCACGAGCCTGATCGATAGCAATCTGCAAACGTTTAACTGCGATGGGATATTCGGCACGGATGTATATGTAACCCTGTTCTGCATTGATAGCGTAAGCAGCGATTGCCATTGCTTCGATAACAGCGTGGGGGTCACCTTCCAATACGGAACGGTCCATAAATGCGCCCGGGTCCCCTTCGTCGGCGTTACAGCAAACGTATTTGCCGATTACGTTGGGGGATTTAGCCGCCAGCATCCATTTGATACCGGTGGGGAAACCGCCGCCGCCACGACCACGGAGACCGGATTCTTTAATCACATCAATCACCTGTTCAGGTGTCATTTCGGTCAGGGCTTTACCTAAAGCCGCATAACCGTCTAATGCGATATATTCATCAATGTTTTCAGGGTCAATCACGCCGCAGTTACGCAGAGCGATACGCATCTGCTTTTTGTAGAAGTTGGTTTCGTTCAGAGATTTAACGGAATCTTCCTGAACGGTTTCTTCATACAGCAGGCGGGTTACGATACGACCTTTCATCAGATGTTCAGAAACGATTTCTGCAACGTCTTCGGCCTGTACCTGGCTGTAGAATGCACCTTCGGGGTACACAATAACAACAGGACCCAGCGCACACAAACCGAAGCAACCGGTTTGGATAACCTTAACTTCTTTATCTAAGTTATGGGCTGCCAGCTGAGTTTCAAATTCTTTAATAACCTTCTGGCTGCCGGAAGAGGTACAGCCTGTACCACCGCAGACCAGGACGGTTGATCTAGCAAAATCCATAGTTAGCTTCCTCCTTATAATTGTTCTGTGCCGATGGTGTATTCAGCGCAAACACGACCGTTAACCAAATGTTCGCTGACAACCTTCAGGGCTTTTTCGGGGGTCATTTTAATGTATGTAACTTTTTCTTTGCCGGGTTCGTGCACTTCCACGATAGGCTCGAATTTGCACATACCAATGCAACCTGTCTGCGCAACGGTTACGTGCGCAAGACCACGCTTACCAACTTCTTCCACCATAGCGGAGAGAACAGGGCGAGCGCCGGCTGCAATACCGCAAGTTGCCATACCAACAACAACGCGGGTTACGTTTTCACCGTCGTCGCTGCGCATGCCAACCTGATTTTTCATTCTATTTTTGATTGCCTCAAGTTCTGCTAAACTTTTCATATCAAAGCTCCAATCTCACAACCTCGGGGTTGTGTGTTTATTTTGATTATTCTGAAATTTCCTGCAAACCTTCGTTGATGAAATCCGTTAGCCAAAGAATCACTTCGGGGGAAGATAGCGGTGCATCATCACCTAAAATCTCGCGCATCTTGCGGGTATCCAGTAAAAACTCTTTGCCGTCTTTTGTGTGGCGGTACAAAAAGTCGATATTCGGATTGCCCGAGAGCACGGTGGTGATGGTGCCTGCCATATCGCCTAAGGGCTGGCGGTCAATGTGGTCATACACAAAGTCTGTGATAACACGAGTGCCTTCGCCAACCTTCGAGGTGATGGTAAGGCCGCCGCCGGTTTCTTCTGCCGCCGCTTTAAAAAGGGAAAGCCCCATGCCAACCTTGCGGGTGGTGCGGGTGGTGCGGAAGGGATTGGTGACATCACGGAGGAAGTCTTCTTCCATACCGCATCCGTTATCATTAATTTCCACAGTCAAGCAGTTTTTGGCCCTGTCTTCGCAGATGAAAAGTTCAATGAGCGAAGCGCCGGCTTTAACGGAGTTGTTAACAATATCTAAAATGTGAAGAGAAATTTCAAGCATAGGCCTATTCTGTGTACTTAGCTAAAATGCCTTCCACATCATCCACTGTCAGTTTACCGTAAACGTCATCGTTAACAGTGATAACGGGAGCCAGACCGCAAGCACCGATACAACGGGTTGCATCGATAGAGAACTTACCGTCGGGTGTGCATTCGCCTTCTTTAATACCCAGGATGTCCTTAATTTTGTTCAAAATGTCGCCGGAGCCTTTAACATAGCAGGCAGTACCCAGACAAACACCAATTTTGTATTTACCTTTGGGTTGGGTAGAAAACTGGGTGTAGAAAGTAACAACACCGTAGATTTCTGCCATAGTTACGCCAAGTTCACGGGAGATGATAGCCTGCACTTCTTCGGGCAGATAACCGTAAATTTCCTGCGCCTGATGAAGAACGGGAATCAGAGCACCTTTGGTGTCCTTGTGCTTTGCGATCACTTCTAAGAGTTTCGCTTCTTGTTCCTTTGTGCCACTAAAGGCAATTGTTTGTTGCTGACTCAACAGAATACCCCCTTATCTTTTTTTAAGCGGCAGGGAGCCGCTGCATTTACTTTTTTGATTGCGATTTTTGTCTCTTTCCTTGCAGAAAGGTACAAAAATGCATTCTAACCTTATTTATTATATCACTTCTGGGCTTGGTTGTCTATATAATATAAGAAGATTTTAGACCCTCATTTAAATTTTAGTAAAAGTAAACAAAATAAAGTGCAAAATATTTCTACTAATAAATAAAAATAAATTCGTGAAATCTCTTTTTTTTGTCCTTGATTTATGGTATACTGAAGATAGGTAACAAAAGTATGATTTCAAGGGTCAGGAGTGGTTTTTTGCTGGGCATTATCAATTTACATAAGCCGACGGGCAAAACCTCTCACGACATGGTGTCACTTGTGCGGCGAACGCTGGGTTTAAAGCGCGTGGGTCACACAGGCACACTGGATCCCGAGGCCTCAGGCGTTCTCCCGATTTTAGTGGGAAAAGCCACAGGACTTTCGGAATTACTCACAGAAAAAACAAAGGGCTACACCGCCCGTGTTCGATTGGGCATCGCAACGGATACCTACGATTTGGCAGGGACTGTAACGGAAACAAGCGATGTGATACCGACAGAGGCAGAAATCAGGGCCGCAGCCAAGGCGTTTATCGGCAAGATTTCCCAGTTGCCGCCTATGTATTCCGCCATTAAAAAAGACGGGAAAAAACTCTATGAACTGGCGCGGCAAGGTATCGAAATTGAGCGTGAGGCCAGAGAAGTTGAAATCTACGACTTGCGCCTTTACGATTTTTCATTCAATGAATTTTCGCTGGATGTCACCTGCTCCAAAGGCACCTACATTCGTTCCCTTTGTTATGATTTAGGCAGGGCCCTTGGCACTTATGCCACCATGGCATCCTTAGTCCGCACTAAAAGCGGCATCTTCACGCTGGAGAATGCGGTAACGCCGGAAGAATTTGTTGCGGCGGTAGAAGCGGGCGAGCGGGACAAGGTGTTACTTCCGCCGGAAGTGGTGCTTTCGGATTTTCCCGCCATCGACGTTGTGCCCGAAATGGCGGCAAGAGTGAAAAACGGTTTGCGCTATCGCACCGAGCAATTGGGCGTTCCCGATGCCAAAGAGGGCGCACTTTACCGCTTATATGAAAATGGCAATCTTTTCTGTCTTTCCAAAGTTGTACAGGGAGAGGGAAGTTTGGTTTTAGCCAATGAAGTGGGATTTTATTAAATCCCGAACTGTTCTCCCACATCCCCTGACGAACAGGCAGAAGTGCAATATAATTTTACATTTTTAAGGGAGGTCTTTCCAATGAACACAGTTTGGTATGATTACGGAAAAATTGAGGCAAGAAATGGTACAGCCATTGCTTTGGGTAACTTTGATGGCTTACATAAAGGCCACATGAAATTGCTCTCTTACATGATGGATGTGGCACAGGATAATGGTCTGCATTCTGTGGCATATACCTTTGACAAGCATCCCGTTAATGCCATTAAAGGCGATAACACTTTAAAATTGATTGCAGATAACGAATATAAAGAAGAACTGTTATCTACCTGCAATTTAGATACCCTGTTCTTTGAAAAATTTGACAATGTACGTGATATGGAACCCGAAGATTTTGTGCGTGATATTTTAGTTGGCAAACTGAATATGAAAGTTTGCGTTGTTGGTCAGCACAATCATTACGGTAAAGATTCTAAAGGCGACGTGAAATTGCTTCGCGAACTGGGTCAGCAGTATGGCTTTTTAGTACTGATGATTAAACCGCTCTATGTGGATGAAGTGATTTGCTCCTCCACCAAAGTTCGTGCCCTGATTGAAGAAGGCGACGTTGAAACAGCGGCAAAACTGCTTGACCGTCCTTTCAAAATCAAGAGCACCGTTGTGGAAGATAAAAAACTGGGCAGAACATTGGGTTATCCCACCGCTAATATGATTCCTGCGGCAGGTCAGCTGATTCCCAAATTCGGCGTGTATGGCACCACCACTTATGTTGATGGCGTGGCATACAAATCCATCACAAACGTTGGCGATAGCCCCACAGTTGGCGATGGTGCAGTTCGCATTGAAACTTATATCATCGGTTTTGACGGTGATGTTTACAACGAAAAACTGGAAGTTGAATTTGTGTTCAAAATCCGTGACGCCAAAGCATTTGCTGATATGGATGAATTAAAAGCTCAGTTAGAAGCGGATGAAAAAGTTCGTTTAGAAAAATAAGATTGGCTTATGTTTTTTAATGAAGAAATCCGTGCAAACGGATTTCTTCATTTTATGTAATCAAACAGATAAAGGAAAGGAATTTTACCATGATTGTTGACGTTTTAGCAAACAGCGCCCGCTACGAGGGTCTCAATGACGGCTTTAAAAAAGCTTTTGACTTTTTAAAGGAAGCACACAAGAACCTGCCTGAACTGGGTCGCTATGAATTAGATGGCGATAAGGTTTTTGCACTGGTGCAGGAATATGACACCATTCCCGGCGATGAATGTAAATGGGAAGCACATAAAAAATATATCGACATTCAGTTCATCCACGAAGGTGCTGAAGTGATTTGCTGGGATACCATCGCAAACCTGCCTGCCGGCGAAGTGTTTGATGAAGCCAAAGACCGTTATCTTTACAAAGCACCCGCTACATCTCCCACCGTTTTGGATGCAGGTACCTTCGCAATCTACTGGCCCGAAGATATCCATCGCCCCAAAGAAATGAACGGTAGCCCCTGCCACCTGAAAAAAATCGTTGTTAAAGTTTTGGTATAAATAAAATGAGTAGCACCCCGACGGGTTCCGTCGGGGTGTTTTTTTATGAAATCGTGAAAGATTTGTAAATAAAATCCATCTTCCTTTGACATAGCGAATAATTTGCGGTACAATATATAATGAGAGAATTTGTGAAAGGACGAAGGCCCATGGCAGACCATTATTATAAACCCTGGGAAGTACCCAAGGGAGAAAGATGGGAATACTTTTTAGACTATTACAAAAAGCCTGCTATTGTCACCCTTTTTGTGATAGCGGCGCTTATTTCTATTTTATATACCGCAGTCTTTGCGCCCAAGCCGGACGTGATGATTCTATCGGCCCACTATGTATATACCGAGCCGACGCTTTGGGAAGACGTGGCGGAAAAAATGAAGGAAATGCCTTTTGATTTTAACGAAGATGGGGATAGTTTCATTGAATTTAACGCCATCACCTTTGATGCGAAAACCCAAACGGAAGACCCCGAAGCCCATCTTGCAAACCAGACCCGTCTTTCTGCCTCCATTGCCACAGCAGAAAGCGCCCTGCAGATTGTGGATGCCGACACCCTGCCATACTTTGCAGAACAGGAACTGCTGGGCACCTATGGTGAACTGACAGATTTGATGGGGCACGCGCCCGATGAAATCATTCAGATTCCTCTGTCAGAACTTGCCCCTTTTAAAGATATGGAAAATCTGCCTGAGGGACTTTTTATGACCCTGCGCCCGCGGGAGTTGATGCATATTGGTAACAGCAAAGCCAAAGCAAAAAGTTACGAAAATCAGATTCAAATGCTGATAAAGATGATGGAAGAATAGGAGGGAAAAGACCATGTTTAAAAAATTAGGACCTTGTTTAAAAGGATACGGAAAATATGCGCTCTTAGCCCCCATCACGATTATTTTTGAAGTGTTACTGGAAATCCAGATTCCTTTATATATGTCCAAAATTATTGATGTGGGCATCGCAAACCGCGATGTGCCTTATATCGCCAAACTGGGCGGTATGATGGTATTAATGGCGCTTTTATCCTTAGTTTGCGGCGCACTGTCTGCACGCTTTGCGGCAAAAGGTGCCATGGGTTTTGGTAAAGGTATCCGAGGCAAACTGTTTAACAAAATTCAATCCTTTTCCTTTGCCAATACGGATAAATTCAGCACTGCATCCTTAATCACAAGATTGACAACGGACGTAAACAACGTGCAGCATACCTTTATGATGCTGATTCGTACCTTTGTCCGCGCCCCCATAATGCTGGTGAGTGCCACCATTATGGCCTTTACCATTAACAACAGTCTGGCAACCATATTTTTGCTTGCTATCCCGTTTTTGGGTACAGCTCTTATTGTGGTTATGTGTATGGCATTTCCCCGCTTCCGCAGAATGCTCCTTTGCCTTGATAAAATGAATGGTACCGTGCAGGAGAACCTGATTGGTATCCGCGTGGTGAAATCCTTTGTTCGTGAGGATTATGAAAACGAGAAGTTCGAAGCAGAAACCGAAGCCCTCCGCGCAGCTCAGTTCCGTGCCGAAAAAGTTATCATCTGTAATATGCCCCTGATGCAACTAACGGTCTATGCCTGCATCATTGCCATCTTGTGGTTTGGCGGCAATATGGTCATCGGCGGCGGTATGGAAAGCGGCCAGCTCATTAGTTTTATCAGTTATGTTACCCAGATTTTAACCTCTCTGATGATGATTTCTATGGTGCTGGTCAGCGTTGTGCTCACCCGTGCTTCTGTTTCACGTATTTTGGAAATTATGGATGAAGAGCCGGAAATTCCCAACCCCGATACTGACATCAAAGTGGATGATGGCTCTGTTACCTTTGAAAACGTGTCTTTTTCCTATACAAAAGATAAGGAAAATCTGCATCTTGAAAACATCAATCTGACCATTTCTTCCGGCGAGACCGTGGGCATTATCGGCGGCACGGGCTCTTCTAAAACCAGCCTTGTGCAGCTGATTCCCCGCCTTTACGATGTGCTTTCCGGCAGCGTGACTGTGGGTGGACACGATGTTCGTGAATATTCCCACGAAAATCTGCGCGATGCAGTTAGTATGGTGCTTCAGAAGAATGTTTTGTTCTCCGGCACCATTATGGAAAACTTAAAATGGGGCAACGAAAACGCCACTGAGGATGAAATTGTTGCCGCCTGCAAATCCGCACAGGCCCACGATTTTATCACCTCTTTTCCCGATGGTTATGAAACCTACTTGGGTCAGGGCGGCGTGAATGTGTCCGGCGGACAAAAGCAGAGACTTTGTATCGCCCGTGCCCTTTTGAAAAAACCCAAAATCATCATTTTAGATGATAGCACCAGCGCTGTGGATACCGCCACCGATGCGGCCATCCGCAAGGCACTGCGCGAAGAACTTTCTGAAACCACAACCATTATCATTGCTCAGCGCATCACCTCTGTGCTGGATGCAGATAAAATCGTGGTGCTCGATGACGGACAGATTAACGGTATCGGCACTCACGAAGAATTATTACAATCTAACGAGATTTATCGCGAAGTCTATGAATCTCAGCAAAAGGGGGTGGCGTAAATGCCTCCGCAGCCCAGAGGACCTGTTAGAAAACCGAAAAACGCCAAGAAAACCCTGATGAGAATCTTAAGTTATATGGGTAAATACCGTTGGCAGTTAGGTTTGGTTGTCTTTTGCATTTTGGCAAGTTCCGGCGCAGGTGTTGTCGGTACCTTCTTCTTAAAACCGGTTATCAATGATTATATCGTGCCCTTTATCGGCGGCAAGAACGTGGATTTATCGGGCTTTATCGGCATTTTATGCGTGATGGGACTCATCTATCTGTTAGGTGTGATTTCCACCTACGTCTACAACCGCATTATGCTGACCATCGCCACAAAAACATTGAAAAACGTTCGAATGGATTTGTTTTCCGCTATGGAAAAACTGCCCATCCGCTTTTTCGATACTCATACCCACGGTGAACTGATGAGCCGCTTCACCAACGACGTTGACACCCTGCGTGAAATGGTGGGCATGGGCGTACCCCAGTTTATGTCCTCGCTCCTGACTGTCAGCGGCGTGTTCATTATGATGGTGGTGCTGAGCCCTGCACTGACGCTACTTGTCCTCGTGATGCTTGCTGTTATGCTGTTTGTGGTAAAAACCGTAGGCGGCAAAAGTGGACAGTATTTTAAGAAACAACAAAAAGAATTAGGCCGCGTAAACGGTTATATTGAAGAAATGATTGAGGGTCAGAAGGTTGTTAAAGTCTTCTCCCGCGAAAAGCAGGTGAAAGAGGAGTTTGACGAACTGAACGAATCTCTTCGTCAGGCGGCAACGGGTGCGCACTCTTTTGCCAACGTGCTGATGCCCATTATGGGTAACCTGTCGTATCTCCACTATGCCCTCACCGCTGTTGTGGGCGGTGTGCTCACCATCTGGGGTCTTTGTGATGTGGGTACTTTGGGTGCATTTTTACAATATACCCGCTCTTTTTCCCAGCCCATCACCCAGATTTCGCAGCAGTTTAACAGCATTTTAAGTGCGCTGGCAGGCGCTGAACGTATTTTTGCCCTGATTGACGAAGAGCCGGAAGTTGACCACGGTACTGTGACCTTGGTGCATACCAAACGGGACGAAAACGGTGCTTTAATTGAAGCAGAAGATGGCGACATCTGGGCCTGGAAACAGCCAAAAGATGATGGCTTTATCTATACCGAAGTTAAGGGCGACGTGCGTTTTGATGATGTGACCTTTGGTTATGAAGAAAATAAAGTTGTTCTCCGCAACATCAGTTTATATGCAGAGCCCGGTCAGAAAATTGCCTTTGTTGGCTCAACGGGTGCGGGCAAAACAACCATCACCAATCTGATTAATCGCTTTTACGATGTGCCCGAGGGCAAAATCACCTATGATGGTATTCCCATCACCGATATTAAAAAACCCGACCTGCGTCGTTCGCTTTCTATGGTGTTGCAGGATGCTCATTTGTTTACGGGCACCGTGCGGGATAACATCCGCTACGGAAAACTCTCTGCCACCGATGAAGAAATCGAGGCGGCGGCACGCCTTGCCAATGCCCATAGTTTCATCCGTCATCTGCCGCAGGGCTATGACACGGTGTTAACCGGTGACGGTGGCAACTTATCGCAGGGTCAGCGTCAGCTGCTTTCCATCGCCCGTGCGGCTGTGGCAGATCCGCCGGTTTTGATTTTGGATGAAGCCACCAGTTCTATTGACACCCGAACCGAAGCCCTGATTGAAAAGGGTATGGATAAACTGATGGCAGGCAGAACTGTGTTCGTGATTGCTCATCGTCTTTCCACCGTTCGAAACTCCGATGCCATTATGGTATTGGAAAAAGGTGAAATTATTGAGCGTGGTAACCACGAAAGTTTGCTTGAACAGAAGGGCAAATATTATCAGTTATATAACGGCTCTTTTGATATGGATTTGGATTAAAATCGGTAAAAATGGTGCAGACCGCCTGCGGCTTTGAACAAACTCGCCGCTCGGAGTATAACAAATACACCTTCGGGCTCGGTTTGTCCAATCTGCATCCATTTTTCCTCGATTTTGCGATGAAAATGTTGTAAGGTGAAAATCTACAAGCAGGTCATCAAAATTTACTGCAAAATCAACAAAAATCCGAGAATTTGCATAAAAAGATGAATAATTTATGAAATGTGGAAAAATTTTTGTTGACTTTTCAGTTGAAAATCGGTATAATATACTTTGTAGTTTTATGATTGGGGTGATTTATGCCCTTTGGCAAGCACTCCGCAAGGCCTCTATTGGCCACTAACATTTGTTTATAAAACCCAACGCAAAGTACCGGAGGGAGGGAATATACATGTCCGAAATCAGACTCAAGGATCACGAATCTTTAGATAGTGCACTCCGTCGTTTTAAGCGTTCCTGCGCAAAAGATGGCGTTCTTTCCGAATTAAGAAAGAGAGAGCATTATGAAAAGCCCAGCGTGAAGAGAAAAAAGAAATCCGAAGCCGCTAGAAAAAGAAAGTTTAAATAATTTTATTTAGATTAGGCTTACTGCAGCAAAACAAGTTTTTGTTTTGCTGCTTTTTTCTTTTCAAATTAAAAAGAGCAGTAGCTTTTGCTACTGCTCTTTTTGTTTTATGATGAAGGTATTACCAACGGTCGAAACTGATGGTTTCACTTTCTGCTTTTCTGATTTTGGTGCGAACGCCTTCTTTGGCGGCATAGCCAACGGAAACAATCAGGCGGATGGGAATTTCGGCAGGAATGGAAAGGGTTTCGCGCACGCTGGGTTCATCGAATAAACCTAAAATGCAGGTAGAAAGACCTAAATCGGCAGCGGCCAGAGTCAGCGCCATTGTCATCATACCCAGATCCATTTGCGCGTAGTACTGGGAATCTTTTTCAACACCTGCACGCAGAACAGCAGGGGTTTCGCAGAGTACGATGAAAGAGCCAACGTTTTCGCAAAACTGGTTGCGACCGCTTTTGCGAATATCTTCGCTGATTTTTTTAGCAATTTCACCTTCTGCCGCGATCAGTTTCCAAGGCTGGGAGTTGCAGGCAGAGGGGGCAAGGCAAGCAGTCTGCATCAGTTCCAAAAGGACATCGTGGGGAACAGGGCGACCGTCATATTCACGGCAACTTTCTCTTTTTAAGGCTAAATCTTTAAAACTCATTGTGATTCCTTCTTTCTTATAGCATTGAAATATATAAACAATTTTTTGTTTTCAAATTTTGTTTCGTATGCCGATGATAAATTCGGCAATACTGAAAATGAGATGGCAAAAAAGGAGTTTTTAAAAGTGGAAAAATTTATCATTCGCGGGGGAACGCCCCTTTGCGGCAAGGTGAAAGTTTCGGGGTCTAAAAATGCGGCGCTTCCCATTATGGCGGCGTCTATTTTAGCAGAGAGTCCTGTAACCCTAACGAACATACCCTATCTATCTGATATTGCCGCAATGAGTGATATTTTATCCTGTTTGGGCGCATCTGTGATGGCAATCGGTGACCACAGTCTGCAAATTGATGCGGCCACCCTCCGCCGCACCAACATACCCTATGAATTAACGGGTCGGCTCAGGGGCTCTTTTTTGGTGATGGGACCGCTCCTTGCCAAAGCAGGACGTGCGGGCATTTCCCTGCCCGGCGGATGCGCCATCGGGGCACGCCCCATTGATTTGCATATTAAAGGGCTCACAGCGTTGGGGGCTAAGTTTAAATTTTCAAAAGGTTCTGTTTTTGCCACTGCGGAGAAACTCACAGGTGCCAAAATTTATCTGGATTTCCCCAGCGTTGGGGCAACGGAAAACATTGTATCCGCCGCAACCCTTGCCCAAGGGGAAACCATCATCGAAAATGCGGCGGCAGAGCCTGAGATTGTGGACCTTGCAAACTTTTTGCAAAAGATGGGCGCTCAAATTTTTGGTGCGGGCACAAGCCGCATCCACATCGAAGGCGTTAATAAACTCTGCGGCACAGAGCACAGCATAATTCCCGACCGCATTGAAGCGGGCACGTGGCTTCTTTTATCTGCGGCAACAGGGGGCAATCTAACGGTTTCGGGCGTTTCCCCCGATAGTTTAAAACCCATCACAGCCAAACTCTGCGAAATGAATATCCCCACTGAAACAAAAAAGAATACCATTTCGGTCCATTCCGTTTCATCCTTTCGGTCGGTGGATGTAAAAACCCTGCCGTTTCCCGGCTTTCCCACGGATATGCAAGCACCTATGACAGCGCTTTTATCGTTAGCCGAGGGTACGGGACTTGTGACAGAAACCGTGTTTGAAAACCGCTTTATGCATGCGGGCGAATTGTGCCGCATGGGAGCCTCCATCAAAGTGGCGGGACGCTCTGCGGTTGTGGAAGGGAAAAAACGATTGGTGGGTGCCAAAGTAAAAGCCACCGATCTTCGAGCCGGAGCGGCACTTTTAATAGCGGCGCTCTCTGCCCGTGGAGACACGGAGATTTCAGATATTTATCACATAGACCGTGGCTATGAAGCCATAGATGAAAAACTCCGCGCCTTAGGTGCGGAGATTCATAGAGAAACCGACTAAACTAGCGGTTGCTTTCAATATAGCGCAGAGCGGAATAGGATGCAATGGCACCGTCTGCAGCGGCGGTAATCACCTGACGGAGGGGTTTAACACGCAGGTCACCTGCACAGTAAACACCGGCTACAGAAGTTTCCATTTCCTCGTTGGTGATCACGTAGCCCTGCTCGTTTAAGTTCAGTTTACCTTCCACCAGACTGTTGCCCGGTGCAGTGCCAACGGCAACGAACACGCCATCAATGGGGAGTTCTTTTGATGTGCCATCTATTTTATTTTCAACGGTGAGGGCCTGCACTTTGGCATCCCCCGTAATTTTTGAAACGGTGGAGTTTAAAACCAGTTCAACTTTTTCCTGCTTTTTCACCTGCTCAGCCAAAACGTGAGCACCACGGAATGCGTCGCGGCGGTGAATCAGATATACTTTTTCGCAGTAGCGGGCTAAAAACAGCGCATCTTCTAAGGCTGTGTCGCCACCGCCGATAACAGCAACGGTTTTGCCTTTGTAGAGGGCACCATCGCAAGTGGCACAGTAAGACACACCCAGACCGCGGAACGCTTCTTCACCGGGAACGCCCAGCATACGGGGTTTTGCACCCATACAAGCGATAAAAGTTTTGGTTTTTAAAGTTTCTTTAGCGGTGACAACTTCTTTTTCGTCACCTTCTAAATGAAGTTCTGCAATGGAATCATAGCGGATTTCGGCACCGGCTTCCTTTGCCTGCTGTTCCATCTGCATAGCAAGGGTAATGGCATCAATGCCGCCGGGGAAACCGATATAGTTCTCAAGGGTTGTGGTGGTGGACATCTGTCCCCCTGCAAACATTTCTTCTAACACTAAAGTTTTAAGACCGGCACGGGCGGAATATAGCGCGGCGCAAAGGCCTGCAGGGCCGCCGCCACCGATAATAACATCATACATAATGAGATTCTCCTCTTTTTATTCTTCGGTTTCTTCTTCAAACAGTGCGCTGATTTTTTCATAAAAATCATAGGGGTTTTTACGAAATGCGCGGCACATAGAAAGGGCACGTTGCTTGCTACCTGCAAAGAGAGAAAGGGCAAGCAGGGTGTTTTTACCTTCTTTATATTCTAAATCCACGCTGAACTGATTGCCCGAAAGGGGAATCAAATCACAACGGATGGATTTGCGACTCTGTTCATTCTGATAGAACTTATCCACCGCGTTTTTCAGGTTTTCTTTCACGCTGGGGAGCAGTTTATCTTCAAACATAGAAATGGCATCTTCGCCGGAGGCTGTCAGAGCCAGTTTATCCATTTCATCACGAAAGACGGTTTTAATATAATTTTCTTCCTGCACCAGCATTAAAACGTCGCACAGTTCCAAAAAGTCAACGCTGGTACCTTCTAACATACAATGTTTCAGCTCCACATCGCTCATGGGGATGTGGGCATAAGACAGGGTATATAAAATCGCCAGTTTGATTTCGATAGGGTCAGTCAGTCTATAATATACATTTTCCCAAATGTTCTTTTTCATAACAAACTCCTTATTTTTCCGTATAGTTTAATTTTACTATATTGGCACCTGAAAATCAACAAAAAAAGGTGAATCGGTTGAAAAAAATATGCGAGTGTGATATACTGAAAGCAGTATTAAGGTTAAAGGGGAGAGACCCATGCTGTTAGACATTACCAGTGCCGACCATAAGATTGTGAAACAGGCGGCATCTTTAAAAGAAAAGAAATATCGTGAGCGCTATGGCGCATTTTTGGTAGAAGGCGCTATGAGTGTTTTATGGGCGCTGACTTCGGCTTACAAAGTGCAGACTGTTGTTATCAGTCAGGACTATAGCGTGCCTGCCGAGATTGAAGCACATTTTGACGATATGACCGTTTACCGTGTGCCCCAGCGGCTCTTTGAAAAAATGGCGGATACCAAAACCCCGCAGGGCATTTTGTGTATCTGCGCCCTGCCTGCGCAAAAAGAATTGCCCGATGGCGGTCTCTATGTGTATTGTGACCGTGTGCGCGACCCGGGTAATGTTGGCTCTATCATCCGCTCGGCCGATGCACTGGGGTTTGATGGGGTGATGCTGTCACCTGAAAGCGTGGATGTGTTTAGCCCCAAACTGGTGCGCTCAACCATGGGCTCACTGTTTCATATTAATATTTTTACCGATGTAACGGCAGAACAAATTGCCGCCCTGCAGAAAAAGGGCTTTGCGCTGACGGTTTCTGCCCTGTCTGATAAGGCGGTGACTTTGGGCGAGGAACAGAGCCAAGAGAACACCATCATCACCGTTGGCAATGAGGCAAACGGGGTTTCTGAGGAAGTTTTATCCCTTGCGGATCATGTGGTAAAAATCCCTATGGCAGGCAGTGCCGAATCCTTAAACGTGGCAGCCGCAGCGGCGATCCTTTTGTTTGAAACCGCGAAAGCGAGGGGACGTTTATGATGAAAAATCCGTGGATGGAACTGGCACTTTTACAGGCACAAAAAGCCGCAGAGGCGGGGGAAGTGCCCGTTGGTGCGGTGCTGGTGAAAGATGGCGAAGTGATTTGCCAAAATCACAACCGAACCGAACAAAGCGGCAATATTTTAACCCACGCCGAGTGCCTTGTGATGCAGGAAGCCATCGATAAACTGGGCACAAAACGCCTGACAGGATGCTCTTTATATGTCACCTTAGAGCCCTGCCCTATGTGTGCGGGTGCGATACTTCTCGCCCGTCCCGAGAGAGTGTATTTCGGGGCCTATGATGCCGCGGCAGGTGCCTGTGGTGGTAAATTGGATTTGCTAAATGGCACAGGCATCGAAGTCTATGGCGGCATTATGGAAGAGCCCTGCGCCGAGATTTTAAAAACATTTTTTGCGGAGAGAAGATAAAAAGCGTTGTGGCGATTGCCACAACGCTTTTATTATTTCTCCAATCGGCAAGAGCAGGTTGCCAGATTGAATTTGGTTTTAATTTGTTCGCCAAGGTCTGCAAGGGGCAGAGGGCCTGAAGATGCGAAGAAGAACACAAAGCCCTTATCTTCTTCAATGCTGATTTTACCGCCGGAAACTGCAAAACCCTGTTCTCTCCCCAAGGTTTCAAGGTACTCGGTGAGTGTTTCGGCATCAACGGGTTTTCCTTTTTCCGTTGTGCCGGAGAGTTCTAAACGGTAAATGAGTTCTTTTTGCTTCTGCTTACGGATAAACCAAAGTGCCGCCGAAGAGGCAGCGCCTGCCAAGGCAGATGTGATGAGCAGGGTTTTTACTTTTTTAGACATATAATCTCCCCCTTATGATTCTGTTACGCGGCGCAGGTCAGATTCTAAAATCACCTGCTCGGGTAATGTGATAGGATGGTCGGTTTTTTCATTAAACTTGCCTGCGGAACTGCCGAAATTAAAATAAAGTGACATCGCATTTTTGGCACGGTGGGGCGTTGAGATGTTAACGGTTATCTGTGAGCGGCTTACCATTTGATCCTTAACGGTGATGGCAAGATTTGTTTTAACGCTGGCATTATCATCGATTAAATGATCTTTCTGCGCAGTTAAAACAGCAGGTGTTGCGGGGAAGTTTGTGCCTGTGCTGAGCATTTTAAGCAGGGTCAGCGCAGTTTCACCGTGGGCGGTTTCGCCTGATATCAGTTCCCACATTTTTGCGTTTTTGGAGGGAACAGAAACACGGGTTGTTTTTTTAGAATAAAGGCGGCTGTATTCTGCCAGTGAAGAATCGAGCAAAAGGGCACTTTGGCTAAAAATCATATTATCTTTTTCAATGAAATCTTCTACAAGATCCCAGCGGCTTTTACCTTCGGCAGAAGCACGAACTAAAACATCAAGTTCCTGTTCGTTAAAGCGCTCATCGGCAGGCACCTTAATATAATGATCGCCTAAGGCTTCTGCCATTTTGGTGCGGCCAAGGTCTGAAAGTACCTGCTTGATGCGGGCACTTTTTACATAGAGATTCTGATCTTTATCAATGATAACATCGAAATCGAGGGTGCAAGGGCCCTGCAGTTTTTCCAGTTCATCGATGGTTAAGGTATCGTGGAAAAATCCCGCCAGAGCGGATAAATCGGTGTCAACCGAGATGAAATAACCTGTGTTGGTACCGTCAAACACGCCTGCACCTACAAAGGAAAGTTCCACGTCTTTTTTCAGGGAAACGGTGCCATCTGTGGTGATTAAACTTTTGGCATCGGCTTTGTAACGAAATTCGCCGCTGATGTTTTGGGTGTAAGGCGTTTGCGGGGAGATGGGCAAATCAATGAAATCGCCCAAAAAGTCAGATTCTTCTTTAATTTCGGCTTTCCATTCTTCCGTGTCGATGATGACAACTTCACGGGCGTTGGGATTCCAGTTCACCTTTGTGCCTAAACTTTCCGCTAAAAAGCGGATGGGCACGTAGGTGCGGTTTTGAATAATGCGGGCTGGTTCTTCCAAAATGTAGGTTTTCATTTCGGCGCCCTTGGTCACCGTGGCGTTTTTGTCATCAATTTTCATGGTGATGAAAAGGTCATCGTTTTTGGCGGTCACGGTACGGGTGTCACCGTTCCAATCTACAATCAGTTTCGCGCGCTCCATAATGGGACGAACGGGCACTAAAGTTTTGCCGTTCTGGATGAGCGGTGCGGCATCGGGGAATAACACTTCCTCACCGTTATAGGTTACGGTGATGTCTTTAGACACAACGGTGAACATTTCGTCAGCCTGAGCGGGCAGAATGGGAAGCAACAGTAAAATAAGAAAAAGAGCGAGTATTCTTTTCATACTTCCAAAGTCTCCTTCCGTTTAGGACTATATCAAAGCTTACAATTAACCCATTTTATAGTTTAGGTCAATTATATACTATGTTTTCCGCAATTTCAACCAATATCACAGAAAGGATAAGGAAATGAAACATTCCTGTAATGATACAGGAGAAAAATTAAAAAAAGATGAAGAAAAACGAAAAAAAGGGTTGACAAGGGGAAAAAGTTGTGCTAAAATAAACTACGTTGTTCAAGTGAATAGCGATTTGCGGATATGGCGGAATTGGCAGACGCGCTAGCTTCAGGTGCTAGTGGGAGCAATCTCGTGGAGGTTCAAGTCCTCTTATCCGCACCAGAAAAAAGAGAGATTTCAGTTTTGAAATCTCTCTTTTTTTCAACTAAATCCGTCTGCGACGGAAGAAATCCACTATCGTGGATGAAATCTGTTCCGCAGATGAAATCGCCTGCGGGCGAAGAAGGACGGATTTAATTTCATCAAAGCCTTGAGGCTTTGATTTCATCCAAATTTATTTGGATTTCATCGTGCTTCGCACGATTTCATAATTGCAAAATTTTGGTTTTGTGTTATAATGAGATTGAGGTGTTTCGAATGAAAGAAAACAAATTAGCGGAACTTTCAATGGACTTTGCGGTTGCAATTTTGAAGCTAGGAGAAAACATAAAAGGACATTATTCTATTGTCAATCAATTAGAGCGAAGTGCAACGAGTATAGGTGCTAATATCAGAGAAGCAAAATATGCACAAAGCAGAGCAGATTTTATATCTAAACTTCAAATATCCTTAAAAGAGTGTTATGAAACCGAATACTGGCTTGAATTAATGCAAAAGGCAGGGATTCTATTGGAGAATGCTGAACTTTTACATAGTTGCGGAACAATCCGCAAAATGCTGATTTCATCCATTAACACAGCAAAGGAAAATGCGAAATGATGTATGAATATAACAAGCAGGTTTCTTCTAAACAACTGGGAGATTTGCGTGAATCTGTTGGCTGGAACAGGATGGAGAAAGAATATAATAACCCAATGCTTCAGTCTTTTTATCATATTGCCGTATATGACGAGAACAAGCTGATCGGTTATGTCGATTCCGTATCAAACGGTGTGACAGATGCCTATATTCAGGATTTGATGGTTCATCCCGATTATCAAGGCTGGGGGATAGGCACAGAATTGATGCATAAGATGATCGCTCATCTAAAGGAATTGCACATATATATAATTTCTGTTGTCTATGATGAAAAATTAAAGCCTTTTTACGAGAAATTTGGTTTTTTCAATATGCTTTGCGGACAAATGGAAACGAGCGAATATAACTAGCTTTTTAAGAAGACTTTTAATTATCGATTTCCTCTTTCCCCCTTGACAAACTTTTTGTTTGGGTGGATAATGTAAGAAGAGTTTTTAAATCGAAAGGACGATGAAAAAATGTTATTAGAACATGGTGATAGAATTGTATTTGCAGGTGACTCCGTCACCGATATGGGTAGTTTTTCTCCCGTTGGTGAAGGAAGAGGTTTAGGCGATGGTTATGTGCATCTGGTGGATAGTTTTTTAACTTCTTTTTATCCCGAACTGCACATCCGTGTGACCAACTCCGGTATGGATGGTCACAACAGCCGTATGCTACTCGAACGCTTTGATAGAGATGTAACCGAATTAAACCCCGACTGGGTCTCTATTTGCATCGGCATTAACGATGTTTGGCGTCAGTTTGACTCTTTGGCATTCCACGAAGCTCACACATCACTCGAAACCTATGAGGCAAATTTAGAGGCCATGATTGCCAAGATTAAAGGCAAGGTAAAGGGCATCATTATGATGACACCTTATTACATTGAAGCCAATACCGAAGACGCTATGCGTGCCCGCATGGATGAATATGGTGCGGTGATGAAAAAGGTGGCAGAAAAACACGGTGCGATTTTTATTGATTTGCAGAAAGTGTTTGCAGAGTTCTGCGGCGTGCGCCATTCCACCAATATTGCTTGGGATAGAGTGCATCCCAATCAGGCAGGTTCTATGCTGATTGCCAAGGCGTTTTTAAAAGCCATTGGTTTTGATTTCAGCAAATAGTCACGGGGGATTATGATGAAAAAATATATAAGCTTAATTTTAGTTTGCTTACTGTTTGTGTGCGCTATGCCCACTGCTACTGCAGCACAAACCCAGTTTAAAGACGTAAAACGCGGCGACTGGTTTTATGAAACGGTCACCGAGATGGTTGACAGAGGCCTGTTTGTTGGTAAAAGTGCAGACGAGTTCTGCCCCGATGACCCGATGACAAGAGCAGAATTTTTAACTGTTGTTTTGCGCCTGGCTCACCCCGAATGTGACCTGCGTCCCTGGCCGGGTGAAACCTGGTGGCAGGCGATTTACAGAGTGGGTCTTTCCCGCTATCTGTTCTATGATAGCCTCTATTTTAACACAGAAGAATCCTTCTGTGCACCGATCCCGCGTGAAGAAATGGCACAGATTATTTACACGGTTTGTCAGCGTATGGGTGCCTATAAAACAAGTGCGCCTTATTTCTATGCAGTGCCTGATATTAATGAAACAGCAAATTCTGCCCGTCAATATGCCATCCGCGTTGTTTATGGTCAGGGCATTATTACGGGTATTGATGACAAGGGCACCTTTGCTCCCCGAATGACATTGACAAGAGGACAGGCGGCGACCATTTTATACCGCACCGCTGAGGCCACCAAGGAAGGTTGGCCGCCCATTACCATTTATGAAGGTCAGGCACGCTATAACCGTAATGCAAGAGCCGGCGATACCTTTGTGAAAAAAGATGGTACCAGCATCATTTTGAAACTGGACCAGTATGGTATTTTAGGTGGCGGTCAGGGTGTTGCGCCTGATGTGGGCTTGTTTGGTCGGGTGACAGAAACAGGTGTTGATACCTTTACCTATGACGTGAGACAATACGGCATCTTAACCGACAGCATGGGTCAATGTATCCAGAACGGCCGTTACCGTATTAACGCCACAACCGGTGAAGGTTACTGGGTGCGTGAGATTCAGACGCTTTCCAAGTATATGCCTGCGCCGGACAGAGAGGGCTATGACGGCGAAATCAGTCCCGATCCCTATCATTTATACATCTGGCAATATGGTGACTGGTGGTATAATGATAAACACTAAATAAAAAAATAAACCCCCGCAGGATTATCCTGCGGGGGTTTTTATTTTGAATAAAAGATTATTTATTCTTCAGGTTGAACCAAGCATTGATACCGGGATAGTAAGCAATGTCACCCAATTCTTCTTCAATGCGGAGTAACTGGTTGTACTTAGCAACACGGTCGGTTCTGGAAGGTGCACCGGTTTTGATCTGACCGGAGTTGGTAGCAACTGCGATGTCAGCGATGGTAGCATCTTCGGTTTCACCACTTCTGTGAGAGGTTACAGCGGTGTAACCGGCACGGTTAGCGGTTTCAATAGCTTCCAGAGTTTCGGTCAGAGTACCGATCTGGTTAACTTTGATTAAGATGGAGTTTGCAACGCCCAGTTCAATACCTTTCTTTAAGCGTTCGGTATTGGTTACGAACAGGTCGTCACCAACCAGCTGGATCTTGTCGCCCAGTTTGTCGGTCAGGATTTTCCAAGCATCCCAGTCTTCTTCAGCAACACCGTCTTCTAAGGAGATGATGGGGTATTTAGCAGCCAGATCTTCCCAGAAAGCAACGATTTCGTCACGAGTCATGAAGATATCGGTCTTCCAGAAGTAGTAACCGTCTTTACCGATCTTCTTAGCTTCTTCGAACATTTCGGTTGCAGCAGCGTCGATAGCGATTGTGAAGTCTGCGCCGGGTTTGAAGCCAGCCAGTTCAACAGCTTCCAGAATAACCTGAATAGCTTCTTCGTCGCTCTTTAAGTTGGGAGCGAAACCACCTTCGTCACCAACAGCGGTGCTGTAGCCTTTGCCTTTTAATACGGTTTTTAAGTTGTGGAAAACTTCTGCACACCATCTGAGTGCTTCACGGAAAGAAGTAGCACCAACGGGCATGATCATGAATTCCTGAATGTTAACGCTGTTGTCAGCGTGTTTACCACCGTTGATGATGTTCATCATAGGAACGGGGAAAGTTTTAGCGTTGCAACCACCAATGTAGTTGTACAGGCTAACGCCTAAGCATTCAGCAGCAGCTTTAGCACATGCTAAAGATACGCCGAGGATTGCGTTTGCGCCCAGACGACCTTTGTTGGGGGTACCGTCTAAAGCGATCATGGTGCGGTCAATAGCAACCTGATCTAAAACGTTCATACCGATAACAGCTTCAGCGATTTCACCGTTAACATTGTCAACAGCCTGCTGAACGCCTTTACCTAAATATTTGCTCTTGTCGCCATCGCGCAGTTCAACTGCTTCGAAAGCACCTGTGGAAGCACCGGAGGGAACGGAAGCACGGCCAACATAGCCATCTTCAGTGTAAACCTCAACCTCAACGGTCGGATTGCCTCTGGAGTCCAGGATTTCTCTTGCCACTACATCAATAATTTCAATGTACTGTTTCATTGTGTGAATTCCTCCTATAATAATTTAATTTTTGATTAAACAAGCAGGCTTTTGCCTGTCATTTCACTGGGCTGGGGCAGTTCTAATAACTGCAGCATGGTGGGTGCAATATCAGCTAAGCAACCGCCATCACGCAGAGCCACATCTTTGCCCACAACGATGAAGGGTACGGGGAAGGTGGTGTGCGCGGTGAAGGTTTCGCCATTTTCGGGGTCAACCATCTGATCGGCATTACCGTGGTCGGCAGTAACCAGTGCTACGCCGCCTTTTTCGGTGATGGCTTCAATCACACGTTTCATGCAGGTGTCAACCGTTTCAACAGCGGTAACAGCGGCGGAGAATACGCCGGTGTGACCAACCATATCGCAGTTGGCGAAGTTTAAGATAATAACATCATATTTGTCAGACGCGATACGAGCCAGTGCTTCTTCAGTCACTTCAACAGCGCTCATTTCGGGCTTTAAGTCATAAGTCGCAACCTTGGGAGACGCAACGAGTGCTCTATCTTCACCTTCGGAGGTGGCTTCAACGCCGCCATTGAAGAAGAAGGTTACGTGAGCATACTTTTCGGTTTCCGCAATACGAAGCTGGGAAAGACCTTTTTTAGCGATGTAATCACCAAAGGTGTTTTCCAGAGTCTGGGGACGGAAAGCAACGTCTACATTCGGCATTGTTTTATCGTACTGAGTCATACAAACATAATGCAGATTTAAGAATTCTCTGGCAAAACCATCGAATTCGGGGTCAACTAATGTACGGGTGATTTCTCTGGCACGGTCGGGACGGAAGTTAGCGAAAATTACGCTGTCGCCATCGGCGATTGTGCCGATAGGTGCACCGTCTTTAGTAATGACAACGGGCACAACGAATTCGTCGGTCACATCAGCATCGTAAGATGCCTGTACAGCGGCAACGGGGCAATGGCATTCTTCACCTACGCCCAGCACCATAGCATTATATGCCTTTTCAACACGTTCCCAACGATTGTCACGGTCCATCGCATAGTAACGACCCATAACGGAAGCAATTTTGCCGCAACCCATATCCTTTAATTTGTAGAACATAGTTTCCACAAAATCCTTGCCGGAAGCGGGGGGTACATCACGACCGTCTAAGAAGCAATGAATGAAGACCTTGGAAAGGCCTTCACGTTTTGCCAGTTCAACTAAACCGTAAATGTGGTTAATGTGGCTATGTACACCACCATCAGATAAAAGACCCATAATGTGCAGGGCAGAGTTCTTTGCCTTGCAGTTATTAATAGCAGCCAGCAGTGCTTCATTTGTGAAGAAGTCGCCATCTGCAATGGATTTGGTGATACGGGTCAGTTCCTGATACACAATGCGGCCTGCGCCGATGTTGGTATGACCAACTTCGGAGTTACCCATCTGACCGTCGGGCAGACCAACTGCCATACCGGAAGCATCCAATAAGGTATTGGGGCATTCGGCGAGCAACTTGTCCATATAAGGTGTTTTTGCCGCATAAATGGCGTTACCATCCTTGGCAGGATTGGTACCGTAGCCATCTAAGATACAAAGAAGTAAAGGTTTTTTCATTTTCAATCTCCTATGTTTAGGATTAAGAGTTAGCGATTACAGAGAAATCTGCTGCTTTTAAGCTTGCGCCGCCAACTAAGCCGCCATCGATGTTTGCCTGTGCAAACAGTTCAGCGCTGTTGCCTGCGTTAACAGAACCACCGTACTGAATGATAACTTCTTCAGCAACGTCAGCAGAGTAAACCTCTGCGATACATTCGCGGATGGTTTTGCAAACTTCTTCTGCCTGTTCGGTAGTAGCGGTTTTGCCGGTACCGATTGCCCAGATGGGTTCGTAAGCGATGATAACGCCTTTAGCGTCATCGGCGGATACGCCCTGCAGAGCGATTTTAACCTGCATGCGAACTAAATCGGATGTTACGCCCTGTTCACGCTGTTCTAAGCTTTCGCCTACGCAGATGATGGGGCAGAGGCCTTTTTCCAGCGCTTTTAACACTTTTTTGTTAACAGTTTCGTCGGTTTCAGCAAAGTACTGACGACGTTCGCTATGACCGATGATAACATATTTGATGCCCAGATCCAAAAGCATATCTGCGGAAATTTCACCGGTGAATGCGCCTTTATCTTCAAAGTGAAGATTCTGCGCACCAACTAAGATGTTTGTGCCTTTTGCAGCTTCTACTGCAGCGGGCAGACAAACTGCGGTGGGGCAAACGATGATTTTGTTTTTAGCGTCTTTTACCAGGGGCGCCAGTTCGTTAATCAGCGCTGTGGTTTCAGACGGGGTTTTGTTCATTTTCCAGTTACCTGCTGCAACTGTCTGTCTCATGATTTCAAATCCTTTCGATTGTAAAACTTATTTCTTGCCCAGGCAAGCAACACCGGGCAGTTCCAGACCTTCTAAGAATTCAAGACTTGCACCGCCACCGGTGGAGATGTGAGTCATTTTATCAGCAAAGCCAAGGTTTGTAACAGCAGCGGCAGAGTCACCACCACCGATAATGGTTACAGCGTCTGCTTCAGCAACTGCTTCAGCAACTGCGATGGTACCTTTTGCAAAATTGGGGAATTCAAATACGCCCATGGGACCATTCCAGATAACAGTCTTAGCGTTTTTGATTTCGTTGGAGAACAGTTCAATGGTCTTAGGACCAATGTCCATACCTTCCCAACCATCGGGGATGTTACCTGCTTCGCAAACCTGCTGCGCAGAATCGTTGGAGAATTCGTTACCTGCAACGTTGTCAACGGGCAGCAGCAGTTTAACGCCTTTTTCTTTAGCCAGTTCCATAACTTCTAAGGAGTAAGCCAGACGTTCTTCGTCAACTAAGGAGTTACCAATCTGACCACCCTGTGCTTTTGCAAAGGTGTAAGCCATACCGCCACCGATGATGATGGTGTCAACCTTGTTCAGCAGGTTGTTGATAACGCCGATTTTATCTTTAACTTTTGCGCCGCCCAAGATAGCAACGAAAGGTCTTTCAGCAGATTCTAATGCGCCACCCATAACATCGATTTCTTTCTGAATCAGGTAGCCTGCAACTGCGGGCAGATAGTCAGCAACGCCTGCGGTGGAAGAATGTGCTCTGTGTGCGGTACCGAAAGCATCGTTAACAAAGATTTCAGCTAAATCTGCCAGCTGTTTGGAGAATTCGGGAACGTTCTTGGTTTCTTCAGCGTGGAAACGAACGTTTTCTAAAAGAACGATTTCGCCGTCTGCCATATCAGCGGTCAGTGCTTTTGCACTTTCGCCAACAACATCAGCAGCCATTTTAACTTCGCGGCCTAACAGTTCTGCCAGACGTTTTGCAACGGGAGCCAAGCTGAACTTCATATTGAATTCGCCCTTGGGACGACCCATATGAGAGCAGAGGATAACCTTTGCACCGTTTTCAACTAAGTATTTGATTGTGGGCAGAGCACCAACGATACGGTTATCGTTTGTGATGTTGCCAGCATCGTCCATGGGAACGTTAAAGTCGCAACGAACCAGGACCTTTTTTCCTTTTACCTGAATGTCTTCAACTGTTTTTAACATAGTCAAATCACCTCATTATAATATATACCCTTATATTATATAAGATTTTCCGTCAAGTTGCAAGAGAAAGTTTGATAAATTTTTGTTAAATTCCGTAGATTTTTCACTTTCCTTTTAGGTACTTTATACCAAATCGCAGAAAAACCGATGAAAATGCGGGTCCGAAGGCAAAAAAATCGATTATTTTTCGCTGCTATATTATATTAAAATATATTATAATGTTAAAAAATTTTGACAATTTGCAAAAATGTATTGAAATTGCCTTGTTTTCATAGTATTATATAAAATAAGATGGTATATCTATCTCCAAAAATTAATGTCAGCAGGAGGATGATTTGGTATGAAAACAGTATGCGTTTTATTCGGCGGCAAATCTTCTGAACACGAAGTTTCCAGAGTGTCGGCAAGCAATGTTGTCAGCCGGATTGACAGAAATAAATACAACGTGATTACCGTTGGTATCACAAAAGAAGGTCGCTGGTACGAAACCAAGGCAACCGCTGAAGAAATCAAGACAGGTGCTTGGGAAGACAGACGCAACAAAATCTGCGTTCTCTCGCCCGACCCGAAGCATCACGGTTTTCTGGCCTTTAACAAAAATGGTGATTATTCCATTACACACATTGATGTTGTGTTTCCCGTTCTTCACGGTAAAAACGGTGAAGATGGTACCGTTCAGGGTCTGTTAACCTTGGCAGGCATCCCCTTTGTGGGCCCCGGTATTTTGGGTTCTTCCTTATGTATGGATAAGGTTGCCACCAAAGAAATGCTCTCTAAAGCAGGCATCCCCGTAACCGATGGCTTCTTTGTTTGGAAGGATTACGACGTAGAAGCGGTACATAATCAGATTGAAGCATCCTTTGGCTATGATGTGGTGGTAAAACCCTCTAAGGCAGGTTCTTCCGTTGGTGTTTCCTTAGTTTCGGGTAAAGAAGAACTGGTAAAAGCGCTGGAAGTTGCCGCAAAAGAGGATGACAAGATTTTAATCGAACGTTGCATTGATGCAAGAGAACTGGAATGTGCTGTACTGGGTCACACCTGGGCACCCGAGGCATCCTGCGTGGGTGAAATTGTGAAAGAAGGTATGTACGACTACGCTACCAAATACGTAAGCAACACCGCACATCCTGAAATTCCCGCAAACCTGCCGGCTGATGTATCCGAAAAAATTCGTGATCTGGCTTGTCGTGCTTTTGCCGCAACCGACTGTACAGGTCTTGCTCGTGTTGACTTTTTCTTAGACAGAAAAACCGGCGATGTGATGCTGAACGAAATCAACACTCTGCCCGGATTTACCGATATCAGTATGTACCCCATGCTGTGGGATGCATCCGGTCTTTCTTACACAGAATTATTAACCAAACTTATTGAACTGGCGTAGGAGGAAGCGCTATGGATAACAGAAGGATTGGTCTGTTTGATTCGGGGCTTGGCGGGCTCACGGTTATGAAAGAGCTTATGCGCCTTTTGCCGGGCGAATCCATCGTTTATTTCGGTGATACGGGCCGCATTCCCTACGGAAGCAAATCCGTGGAAACCGTTATTAAATACACAAAAAGTGACATCAATTTTCTGAACACCTTTGATTTGAAACTGATTGTTGCCGCCTGCGGCACAGCCAGTTCAACCGCTCTGCCTCACATTGCAGGAGACTATGATGTGCCCGTTATGGGCGTGATTGAACCTGCAGCACAGGCGGCTGTGCGTGCAACGAAAAACGGAAAAATCGGTGTGATTGGCACAACAGGCACCATTCGCTCTGAGGCTTACCGTCGCCATATTGCAACCATTGATAACAGCATTGTCACTGCGGCAAAATCTTGCCCCTTGTTTGTGCATCTGGTGGAAAGCGGTTTTGCTGACAGTGAAGTGGCTTACCTGACCGCAAAAGAATATTTAGCACCCATCTGCGAGGCAGGGGTTGACACCTTAATTTTAGGTTGCACCCATTATCCTCTGCTTAAAAATGTAATCACAAAAGTGGTTGGCGAGGATGTAACTCTCATCGACCCCGGTGTTTGTGCGGCAGAAGAAATTAAAGCATATCTTGAAAAGAACGATGCTTTGGCAGGCGAAGTGAAAGAGCAACAATATAAGTTTTTTGTTAGTGATAACCCTGCGGGCTTTGTGAAAACCGGCTCAGCCTTTTTGGAAAGAGAACTGGAAGGTTTTGTGCAGCGGGTTGATATTGAACAATATACAATTTAAGCGTTTAAGTAGCAAAGGGGGGCCATTATGGAAACAAACGCACTGATTACCTTAAGCGGCAGTCAGCAGGTAGATGGTGAAACCGATACCTATGAACTGACAACGCTGGGTAAATATACAAAACGAGACGGTAAATATTACATCACCTATGAGGGTACGGAACTGACCGGTTACGAGGGCACAACCACCACACTTAAAATCAAGGATGACTGTGTTTCAATGATTCGTTTCGGCAAGTCAAACTCTCAGATGGTATTTGAAAAAGAAAAGAAATATATTGGCCACTATGAAACACCTTTCGGCTCTTTGAATGTGGGTGTTACCACCAACAGTATGACGGTGGACATCGACGATGATGGCGGCGAAATTGACCTTAGTTACATGGTGGAATTAAATAACAGCATGCCCGTGCATAACGGCTTGCACTTAACAATCAGGAAGGTGGAGAATCAGGCGTGACAATTTACGAAAGTATAAAGAAAAGCATCAGGGATAAGGTGGATGAAGCTCTTGCTGCAGCCAAAGCGGCAGGTGATTTTTCCTTTGAAGAAATCCCCGATTATGTGATTGAAGAACCCAGAGAAAAGGAACACGGTGACTTTGCAGTGAATGCGGCGATGCTCCTTGCCCGTCAGGCCAAAAAAGCACCCCGACAGATTGCCGATGCTATCGTGGCACATTTAAACACAGAAGGCACAGCCATTGCATCCTGCGAAGTGGCAGGTGCAGGCTTTATTAACTTCCGTCTGCAAAAGGGCTGGATTACCGAAATCCTGTCCGTTATTGAAGCAGAAGGTGAAAACTTCGGTCGCATCAATGTGGGCGAAGGTAAAAAGGTTATGGTTGAATTTGTCAGCGCAAACCCTACAGGCCCCATGCATATGGGTAACGCTCGTGGCGGTGCGCTGGGCGACTGTCTGGCAGAGGTTATGGACTGGGCGGGCTACGATGTAACCCGTGAATTCTATGTAAACGATGCGGGCAATCAGATTGAAAAATTCGGCAAATCCTTAGAGGCTCGTTACATTCAGATTCTGCAGGGCGAAGATGCCATCGAATTCCCTGAAGATGGCTACCACGGTGACGACATCCGCCAGCGTGCGCAGGCTTACATTGATACCGTTGGCAAAGACCTTTTATCTCTCTCTCACGAGGAAAGAAAGGCTGAACTGGTGGCTTTCTCTCTGGAAAAGAATGTGGAAGACTTAAAGGCAGACCTTGAAAAATACAGAATTTATTACGACATCTGGTTCCGTGAAAGTGTTCTCCACGAAAACGGTGAAGCACGCAAAACCGTGCAGGAACTCATGGATAAAGGCTATGCTTACGAAAAAGAAGGCGCCATCTGGTTCCGCGCCACCGAATTTGGCGAAGAAAAAGATGAAGTTTTAGTTCGTCAGAACGGATTTTTAACTTACTATGCGGTGGATATTGCCTACCATAAAAACAAATTTGTTGACCGTGGATTTGATACGGTTATCAACATCTGGGGTGCTGACCATCACGGTCACGTGGCGCGCTTAAAGAGCGCTCTGGCGGCTCTCGGCATTGAGCCCGAACGTTTGGAAATTATCCTGATGCAGCTGGTGCGTTTAGTATCCGGCGGCGAGGTTGTTCGTATGTCCAAACGTACCGGTAAATCCATCACCTTAAAAGATTTGTTGGAAGAAACCAGTATCGATGCGGCACGTTTCTTCTTCAATATGCGTCAGGCTAACAGCCATTTTGACTTTGACTTGGATTTGGCTGTTCAGCAGTCTAACGATAACCCTGTTTTCTATGTGCAGTATGCCCACGCTCGTATCTGCAGTATCATTCGTCTTCTGTCTGAGCAGGGCGTTAGCGTGAAACCCATTCAAGAGATTGATGCTTCCTTACTCTGTACCGAGCAGGAAGTTGATTTGATGAAAAAACTGGCGGACTTCCCCGAAACCATTCGTCAGGCGGCAACTCTGCGTGAGCCCAGCCTGATGACCCGCTATGCTATGGATTTGGCGGCGGCATTCCACGGTTTCTATGCGGCTTGCAAGGTAAGCAGCGACGATAAGGCGCTGACCGATGCCCGTCTGGCTTTGTGTAACAGCGCAAGAGTGGCTCTGGCTAACGTACTGCGTCTGTTATCCATTTCCGCACCCGAACAAATGTAATTGTCCCCGTAAAATTTGGAGGAATGTTCTATGAAACAGATTAAAAAGATTCTGGCTCTGATCCTTGTGTTTTTGATGCTGATTCCTGCAGGAATCGTATCGGCAGAAAGTGACGGCACCTTTGAAAAATGGTATTACAATATGGTGTTTGAGACATTAAAACTCAACTATCCGTTTGAAATGGATACCGAAGCCATGATAAAAGCCATTGCCGATAAGGTTTTAGAAGAGCACCCCGAGATGCTGGAAGATATTATTGCGGCAACGGTGGACCAGTTAGATGAACATTCTACCTATATGACCCCTGAAAAAAGCGAAGAGTTTGATAATTTCATCGGCTCTGAATATGTGGGTATCGGCGTTGTTGTAGAGCGCGGCAAAGGTGCGGTTATCGTAACCGGCGTTATGACAGACAGCCCCGCACAAAAGGCAGGCATTCTGCCCGGCGACCGCTTTATTAAAGTAGGCGATACAGATGTAACCGAATACACGGTAAATCAGTTATCTGCACTGGTACGTGGACCTAAGGGAAGCACTGTAAACCTGACTTTAGAGAGAAGCGGTAAGCTGTTTGAACTGAACGTGGAACGTGCAGAAGTGCGACAGGACACAGTTACATACGATTTGATGGCAAAAGGCGTAGGCTATATGCAAATTTCTATGTTTGCCACAAACACCCCCAACGAAATCGGCGTTGCCGATGCGTTTTTCAAAAACAATAAAGCCAAAAAACTGATTATCGACCTGCGAGATAATCCGGGCGGAGAACTCATCAGCGTGATTAACTCTTTGGGCTATTTTGTGCCCCGAGGCGAAGATTTGGTGACCATCTATTACGGAGACGAAGAGCGCAACAGAACGCTGCGCAGTGTGGGTCAGGTCAGAGATAAGTGTTATTACAACAAGGTGATTGTGCTGGTGAATGAAAACACAGCCAGCGCGGCAGAATTGTTCTCCGGCAACATTCAGCTTCACGGAATCGGCAAACTGGTGGGCACCACCACCTATGGTAAAGGTACCGTTCAGGAATTTGTGCCCTTAACCCAGAATGAAACACACAATTTAGGTACAATTAAGTTTACAACAGCAGAATATAAACTGCCCGGCGATAAAGAGGTTAATATTGTTGGTATCACCCCCGATTACATCGTACACAATCGCAAAGTGCGGATTGATACTTCCGATATGGAAGAAATGGTGTACTGCTCAGGATATGCCAAGGGCAACACAGGCAGCGGCGTTTTGGCTATTAAACAGCGACTGGATGCTTTAGGTTACTTTGTGGGCGATGTGAACGATGTGTTTGATGAGGATCTGGTTTATACAGTAAAACAGTTACAGTCCTCTTTGGGTTATCCCGTTACAGGTGAAATCAATATGGAACTGCAGGGCATGATTTCTAATATCATCCGAGAAGCCCGCATCGAAATGGATGACCAGTTTGAAAGAGCCTATAAATTAGCTAAATAACCCCTATAGATTGGATATTGCGGAGGTGTATTATGTTACATAAGATGAAAAGAGCCCTTTTAATACTCTTGGCGCTCATTATGACCCTGTCTGTTTGTCTGCCTGCCTTCGGTAACTCTGACATTCAGGCAAAAATTGATCAGGCGGCCAAGGAAAAACAGGCGGCTATTGCCGCACGTAATAAAGCACAGGGCGAAATGACGGGCATTATGGCACAGGTGACAAAACTGGATGAAGAAGCCGAAGTCATCAATGCAGAAATGGCGGCTATTGATGCCATTATTGCAGAAACAGATGCGCGCATTGCGGCAAAAGAAGCAGAAATTGCCGAATTTGAACGTCAGATTGAAGAAAAAGATGAAGTGTTCAAAGCGCGCCTTCGTGCTATGGATGAAACCAATGCAACAGGTTATATCGACCTGCTGCTTGACTCTTCCAGTTTATCCGATTTTATCAACCGCATTGAAACTCTGCGGGAGATTACCGCTTACGACAGAGGTATTATCAACGAAATGATTGACCTGAAAAAGAACGTTGAAAAAAGTCGTGACGAACTGATGAAAACCCGTGAAGAACAGGAAGCGGCTCGTGCTTTGGTTCAAACCAAGCAGGATGAACTGAACAAAAAGATTGCAGAAAAAACCAGCTATATGAAATCGCTGGAAAAAGATATTGCTAAATATAAGCAGATGGAAGATGCGGCAGAAGCCCAGATGGAAAGCTTAAAGAGAAGCGTTTCCGGCTCTACCGGTTCTGTTGGCGCAAGTGGTCGAATTGAATATTCCGGCGGCATTATGTGCTGGCCGGCACCCAGTTATACCTATATGTCTTCCCCCTATGGCTATCGTATCCACCCGATTTACGGTACTAAAAAATTCCATTCCGGTGTGGATTTAGCAGCCCCCGGCGGCTCTCCCATTTTGGCGGCGGCAGATGGTGTTGTTACCTTTGCCGGCTGGAACGGTGGTTACGGTAACTGCCTGATGATTGACCACGGTAGCGGTATTACCACTCTCTACGGTCATTCCAGTAAGTTGCTCGTTTCCAAAGGACAGAGGGTAACCCGCGGACAGCAGGTGGCGTTGGTTGGCACAACAGGTGCTTCCACTGGTAACCACTTACATTTTGAGGTTTTAAACAACGGTGCCACAACTGACCCCATGGCCTATCTGCGTTAAAAGGAGCGTGCAGGTATTTTGTACGGTAAAAAGCATATTGTCATCACAGCGGTTTTAACAGCGGTCGTAGTCTGGCTTTTAAGTGGTGTTTTTCATCTGCGGATGGTGGGCTACGATTCCGGCGACACGCTGATGCGTGCCAAACAGTTTATTGAAAAAACCTATGTGGATGAACTGACAGAAGAACAAAAACAGCGTATGCTGGATTACGCCATCAGCGGCCTTATCTACGGTTTGGGCGACCAGTATACCTCATATTTAAACGAAGAAGACCTCTTGGCCTATCAGGAAACTAAGGAAGAAGTCTATAAAGGCATCGGCGTCAGCATCAATTTTGATGGCGAAAGCGAAAAGATGACGGTGGTTTCCCCTTATGATGGTTCACCCGCGCAAAAAGCAGGCATTCTGCCCGGCGATGTGATTGAGAAAGTGGGTAAACTGGAGGTTAGTGCCGAAACCTATAATGATGTACTGGAATACATCCAAAAAGGCGACGATGACGACATTAAAATGGTGATTTCCCGTGACGGTGAAACCAAGCAGTTTACCGTACGCAGAGAAGAAATTAAACGACAGTCCGTTTCCTATAAAATGTATGGAGACCGGATTGGTTACATCCGTATTTCCGAGTTTATTCACAGCACAAAGGCGGATTTCTCCGATGCCCTTGTTGCCTTACAAAAACAGAAAATGGAAGCGCTGATTATTGACCTGCGCAATAACCCCGGCGGCTATGCCGACAGTGTGATTCATATGACAGATGAACTGCTGCCTGAAGGCGTGATTGCTTATTTAGAAGATAATCAGGGTAAACGTCGCTATTTTAATTCCGATAAAAACAGTCTGGATATGCCTATAGCGGTGCTGATTAATCAGGGTACAGCCAGCGCATCGGAACTGATGGCAGGCAGTTTGCAGGCCCACGGTCTTGCCACTGTTATCGGTGAAAAAAGTTATGGTAAAGCGGTGGGACAGAGCCTGTACCCCTTAACCAACAAAACCGCTATCTATATCACCGATTCCCGTTATTACACCCCGAAGGGTGAATGTATTGATGGTATTGGCATTATGCCGGATATTGCTGTGGGACTGGATAAGGAACTGGTGGGCAAAATTTCCACATTAGAGCCCAGCGAAGATGCACAACTGGCACAGGCGCTCAAAACTCTGTCTGCCAGAATCGGGCAATAATACATTGACATCAAAAGTCCTGCTTGCGTTGTTGTAGCAGGACTTTCCGCATATTTTGTTTATCACATAAGGAGAATTTTTATGGCAGATTACAAAAAGAACAAAGGGCCCCGTACCCGTTCTCAGGATGACCGCGGGCCTCGCAGTCGATATAATGAAGAAAGAGCCCCGCGTCCTCGCTATAACGAGGAAAGAGAGGCACGTCCCCGTTTTGATGAAGAAAGAACCACGGATCGCATCACGGTGGAGGGTCGAAATTCTGTGTTTGAAGCCCTCTCGGCAGGTCGCCCCATTGATAAAATCTGGATCAGCGAAACCGTACGTCCCGGCGGCGTGCAGAAACTGACAGCGCTGGCTCGTGAAAAAGGTGTGCCCGTTCAGTTTGTAAACCCCAAAAAGATTGATGCCATCAGTCAAACAGCGTCCAGCCAAGGCGTTGTTGCTGTGTGTGGTGCTGTGGGCTATGCAAGTTTAGAAGATATCTTCCGTCGTGCTGAAGAAAGAGGTCACAAACCCTTTATCATTTTAGCGGATGAAATCACCGACCCCCACAATTTAGGGGCTATTATCCGTAGTGCCAATGCGGCAGGTGCAGATGGGGTTGTGATTCCGAAGAACCGTTCGGCAGGGATTGATGCGGTGGCGGCGAAAACCTCCGCAGGTGCTGTGCACCATACCCCCGTTGCCCGTGTGACAAACCTTGTGCAGACTGCAAAAGAACTGCAGGAGAGAGGCCTTTGGGTTGTGGGCGCCGATATGAGCGGCGAAAAAACTCTGTTTGAAAGTGATATGACAGGCGCCATTGCGCTGGTGGTGGGCTCTGAAGGAAAAGGCATTTCCCGCCTGCTCAAAGAGGCCTGCGATTTTATGGTGCGCATCCCCATGTTGGGCGAGACAGAATCTTTAAATGCTTCTGTTGCGGCGGCCATTATGATGTACGAAGTGCTCAGACAGAGAAGTTTGGAAAAATAAGGCAGAACTACCAAAAAAGAAGCAGAAAAAATATCCATTGTAACGAATTTGCTTTAAAGCCCTTTCTTTTTATTTTAGCGTGTGATATACTTATATTATTGCAATTATAAAATGCTATCGGTATGTGTGCCGATGTAAACAGGAGGCAAAAGATAAATGGAACTTTTATCCCGTTTTAAAAAGTACATACTTGCATGTATAGATATTCTGATGATTGTTTTGTCTTACGGAGCTGTGTATATTTTCCTGGGTTATTTCCCTTCTGATTGGAATAATACACTGGGTGTTCTGTATGTTTCTGCGGTTACATATTTATTGGTATTCCTATTTTTGGGTATCTACCACAACATTGTCCGGTATTCGGGTATGAGAGAATACTTGATGTGCTTTTTAGGCTGTATGTTATCTGCGGTTTTGGTGTGTATTGAAAACCGATTTTTAACCTTGGGTGCGTTCAACGACAGGGAAGTTATACTTGCCGGTCTTTTTGCCGGTGTTTTAACAATTGGCATTCGTGTTTTTATCCGTATGTTTTATGGTTTTGTGCTTACAAGACAAAAACCAGAGGATAAGGCGAAACGTCTTTTAATTATTGGAGCAGGCGAAGGGGCAAACCTTGCCATTCGTGAATTATTCAGCAGTACAGAACGTCGCTATGAAGTGGTTGGTCTGATTGATGATGATGACAGTAAAATTGGTTGCCGTATTTCCAGCCATAAGGTTTTAGGAACACGTAAATCCATTTTGCGTATCTGCAAGGAAAAGAAAGTTGATACTATTTTGTTCGCAATTCCTTCTGCAAGTGGTCAAGCCAGAAAGGAAATCTTAGATATTTGTGCACAGACCGGATGCAAACTGCAAACAATGCCTCATATTAACGAAGTTATATCCGGCGAGTCTATCAACCAGATGCGTAAAGTCGGCATTGAAGACCTGTTAAATCGCGAACCGGTTCACTTGGACAATGAAACCATCGGCGGTCTTGTTAAAGACAGAGTTGTTATGGTAACCGGCGGTGGCGGTTCTATCGGCTCCGAACTGTGCCGACAGATTGCACGTTTTAAACCTGCTCGGTTGCTGATTTTAGATATTTATGAAAACAATGCTTACGATACACAGCAGGAACTTCTCCGTAAATACCCGGATTTGAATCTGCGTGTTTTGATTGCCAGCGTTCGAGATAAAGAGCGTCTTGAGGACGTGTTCAGAAAATACAGACCTTCTTTGGTGTTCCATGCGGCAGCGCATAAGCATGTTCCTCTGATGGAAGATGATCCGAAAGAAGCGGTAAAAAACAATGTTTTCGGTACCCTGAATTTAGCACAGTGTGCGGATAAGTACGGGGTCGATAAATTTGTTTTGATTTCTACCGATAAAGCGGTGAACCCCACTAACGTTATGGGTGCCACCAAACGTATTTGCGAAATGATTATCCAGAGCATGAACACTGTCAGTGAAACTGATTTTGCGGCTGTTCGATTTGGTAATGTTTTAGGTAGTAACGGTTCTGTTATTCCCCTGTTCCGTCGTCAGTTGGAAGCAGGCGGTCCCTTAACGGTTACCCATAAGGAAATCACACGATTCTTTATGACCATTCCCGAAGCGGCGAGACTGGTGCTGCAGGCAGCTTCAGATGCGCAGGGTGGCGAAATCTTTGTGCTGGATATGGGTGAGCCGGTTAAAATTTATGATCTGGCTGAAAACTTTATCAAACTGTCCGGCTTAAAACCCGGTCGTGATATTGATATTGAAATTGTTGGTCTTCGTCCCGGTGAAAAACTCTATGAAGAACTGATGATGGAAGAAGAAGGCTTAAAAGCAACCCGAAGCCAGAAGATCTTTATTGCTAGGCTGACGGACATTCAGCCTGATGAATTAAAAGCTTATTTAGATGCATTGCAACAGGCGTTAGAATGTGAAGGCAATCTGCCGGTTGTTCAGGCCATTCAGAATGCAGTTTCCACCTATAAGGCAGATGCCCGTTGGGCTGTTAAAACAGGCGAATAAATCTGCCAAAAGTCTATGCGTTTGATAGGGTGGAATATGCATAACAAAGCCAATTTGACGCTTTGATGACGAATTTGTACAATATTGACGAATAATTTTTTAAAATTTTGTTGAAAAATGGTCTAACAAATTAGACGGTTTTATGGTATCATATCATATAGTGAAAAATATGCTTAATTGCAAGGAGGCAACGAAAATGGCAAGTCTGAACCTGAAAGGTATTTATAAGAGATATGCCGGTGGAGTTACTGCTGTTAGTGACTTCAACTTAGATATTGAAGATAAGGAATTTATCGTATTGGTTGGTCCTTCCGGTTGTGGTAAATCCACCACTCTGCGTATGATCGCAGGTCTGGAAGAAATCAGCGAAGGTGAACTGTACATCGGCGACAAGCTGGTGAACGCAATCGCACCGAAAGACAGAGACATTGCAATGGTTTTCCAGAACTATGCTCTGTATCCCCATATGACCGTTTATGATAACATGGCATTCGGTTTAAAACTGAGAAAAATGCCTAAAGAAGAAATCAAAAGACGTGTTGAAGAAGCTGCAAGAATTCTGGATATCGGTCACCTGCTTGACAGAAAGCCCAAGGCTCTGTCCGGTGGTCAGAGACAGCGTGTTGCTTTAGGTCGTGCCATCGTGCGTGAACCCAAAGTATTCTTAATGGACGAACCTCTGTCCAACCTGGATGCTAAACTGCGTGGTCAGATGAGAACCGAAATCAGCAAACTGCATCAGAGACTGCAGACAACCTTCATCTACGTAACTCATGACCAGACAGAAGCTATGACCATGGGTTCCAGAATCGTTGTTATGAAAGATGGTTTCATTCAGCAGATTGATTCTCCCCAGGTTCTGTATGATAATCCGGTTAACGTATTCGTTGCCGGCTTCATTGGCAGCCCGCCGATGAACTTTGTTGATGCTGTTGTAGAAAAAGCAGGCGACGATGTTCTGCTGAAGATTGGCGAAAGCACCATTAAACTGCCCGAAGCTAAAGCTAAGGAATTAGACGCTTCTTACATCGGCAAAACCGTTTTAATGGGTATTCGTCCTGAAAACCTGCATGATGAAGAAGTTATGCTGAGCATGAATCCCGATTGCGTTGTTCCCGCTCATGTGGACGTTACTGAAGCAATGGGTGCTGAAACCTTCCTGTATGTAAACGTTGAAGGTTCTGCTATGATTGCAAGAGTTAACCCCAGAACAACCGCTAAACCCGGTGATGACATTAAGCTGGCATTTGATGCTAACAAAATCCATCTGTTCGACAAAGAAACAGAAATGGCAATTCTGCACTAATTTTAAAGAAATTAAGAGCCGCAACAATAGGTTGCGGCTCTTTTTATTGTGCAAAAACACTAATTTAAAACCCTTGCATTTGCTATCGATTTTTGATATAATATATAGAAGGGTTATTATGTTTTTCATAGAGTAAGGGGATGGCTGTGGCATGCAAAGTTTACAGCGCTTCTTATGGTATGTTAAAAATTAAAACTGGCATTAAACGGTATATGGAAGAGTAAAAAGCATATACTATTAGTGATTTAACCGATGGTCTTATGGTTGAGTCAATATAACAACAGGAGGGTTTTATGAAAACCATTACCTTAGATTATAGTAAAGCCTTGGCAACCATCCGACCTGATGAAATTGAAGCAATTTCTCAGGAAATTAAAGAAGCACACAAAAAACTTACGAATAAAACCGGAGCAGGTAATGACTATCTGGGTTGGATTGACCTGCCGAATACCTATGACAAAGAAGAATTTGCACGCATCAAAGATGCGGCGGCTAAAATTCAGAAGCAGGCAGAAGTCCTGATTGTGATTGGTATCGGCGGCTCTTATTTGGGTGCAAAAGCGGCTATTGACTTTTTAGGCACCCGTTTTTACAACTTAAAGAGTGATGCGGAAAGAAAAACACCGCAGATTTTCTTTGCGGGCACCTCTTCTAGTCCGACTTACCTGATGGAACTTTACAATCTGGTAAAGGATAGAGAACTCAGTTTGAATGTAATTTCCAAATCCGGCACCACAACCGAGCCGGCCATTGCCTTCCGTATTTTCAAAAAGCTGATGGAAGAAAAATATGGTAAAGACGGGGCTCGCGAACGTATTTTTGTGACGACCGATAAAGAACGTGGCGCCCTTAAGGAACTGGCAAACCGTGAAGGTTATGAAACCTTTGTGGTGCCTGATGATGTGGGCGGCCGCTATTCCGTTTTAAGCGCTGTGGGACTTCTTCCTATCGCAGTTAGCGGTGCGGATATTGACGATATGATGCGTGGTGCGCAGGATGCTTGCAAACTGTACGCATCAGATGATTTTGAACAAAACGAATGTTATCAGTATGCGGGTATCCGCAATCTGTTATACCGTCAGGGCAAAACCATGGAAATCATGGCAAACTATGAGCCGAGACTCCATTTTGTATCCGAATGGTGGAAGCAGCTTTATGCCGAAAGTGAAGGCAAAGACAAAAAAGGTATCTTCACTGCGGCTATGGACTTTTCCACGGACTTGCACTCTATGGGTCAATATGTGCAAGACGGTCTCCGCAACCTGTTTGAAACGGTTCTGCATGTTGAACATGCACCCGCCGACCTTTCCATTCCCGAAGATATCGGCAATGTGGACGGTCTTGACTATTTAGTGGGTAAACCCTTATCCTTAGTAAACGATAAGGCCTTTCTGGGCGCCACTATGGCTCATTTTGATGGCGGCGTTCCCGTTATGGTGATTAATATTCCCGAACTGTCTGCTTACTATTTCGGACAATTGGTTTATTTCTTTGAAAAAGCCTGCGGCATCAGCGGTTATATCTTAGGAGTGAATCCCTTTGATCAGCCGGGTGTTGAAGCTTATAAGAGAAATATGTTTGCCCTTCTCGGCAAACCGGGTTATGAAGAAGAAAAGAAAGTGTTAGAAGAAAGACTGAAATAGGTCTTTCAAGGAGGACATCATGAATTACACAAGCACAAGGGATAAATCCCTTTCTGTTACATCAGCAGAAGCGATTAAAACAGGTCTTGCCCCCGATGGCGGTCTGTTCGTTCCTACTGAAATCCCGAAACTGTCTGAAGAGGATATTAAAGCGCTGATTCCGCTTTCCTATCCCGAACGTGCGATTTATATCTTAAAACGTTTTCTGACTGATTTTACAGCAGAAGAAGTTTCTGATTGCGCACACAGTGCCTACAATAAAACCAAGTTTGAAACAGAGGAAATTGCACCTTTGTACAAACTGAAAGATGGCGTTTATTTCCTGGAACTGTGGCACGGTCCCACCTGCGCGTTTAAAGATATGGCGCTGCAGATTCTGCCTCATCTTTTGAAAAAATCCGTGGTAAAAACCGGCGAAACCAAGGAAATTGTAATCCTGGTTGCAACCTCCGGTGACACGGGTAAAGCGGCTTTAGAGGGCTTTAAAGATGTAGAAGGCACTCGTATTATCGTGTTCTATCCTGAAAGCGGCGTATCCGATATTCAGAAGCGTCAGATGGTAACACAGGAAGGCAACAACGTTGATGTTGCCGCTGTTTACGGTAACTTTGACGATGCCCAGAGCGGTGTAAAACGTATCTTCTGCGACAAGGATTATGCTGATGTTTTAGGTCGCAATAACTTTATGCTGTCCTCTGCTAACTCCATTAACTGGGGTCGTTTGGTACCGCAGATTGTGTATTATGTGTCCGCTTACTGCAGCCTCTTAAAGAACGATGAAATCAAAGCAGGTGACCCTGTTAACTTTGTTGTTCCCACAGGTAACTTCGGTAACATTTTAGCGGCATATTACGCAAAAGAAATGGGCATTCCCGTTGGTAAACTGATTTGCGCATCCAATGAAAATAACGTTCTGACCGATTTTATCCGCACAGGTGTGTATGATAAAAACCGTCCTTTCCAGACCACATCTTCACCCTCTATGGATATTCTGATTTCCAGCAACTTAGAGAGATTTTTATATCACATCACAGGTTGTGACGATGCCGCTGTTGCGGGCTGGATGGGTGAACTTTCCGAAAAAGGCATCTACGAAGTGCCCGATTCTATCAAAGCCAAGATTCAGGATATTTTCTATGGCGGTTGCTGTGATGATGCACAGACGTTAGAAACCATCGCGGCTGTCAGCAACGAGTCCGGCTATGTGATGGATACCCATACCGCTGTTGCGAAGCGTGTGTATGATGCATATAAAAAGGAAACCGGCGACGAAACCAAGACTGTGATCGTTTCCACCGCCAGCCCCTTTAAATTCTGTGACAGCGTGTTGACCGCACTTGCCGGTGAAGAAGCTGTTGCACCCTTAGATGAATTTGCACTGCTCGATGCGCTGGCTGAAAAGGCAGAACTGGTTGTGCCTGCACCCCTTGCAGGTCTTGCCGCTAAACCTGTGATTTTCACCACCACTTGCGACAAAGAAGAAATGTATGACGTGGTCAGCCATATGCTGAACCTGTCCTAAGGAGAAACAAATGAGCACAACTTGGATTCAGGCCGCAGTATTCACCACCGCAGAAGGCATTGAAGCTGTTTGCGGACGACTGTATCAGTTAGGTATTAACGGTCTTGAAATTGAAGATGAAACCGATTTTAAGACCTTTTTAGAAGAAAATCGTTCCGCCTGGGACTATGTGGACGAAGATTTGATGGAAGCAATGTCCGGCGAAACCAACGTAAAGTTCTATGTGACTGCAGATAGCGCAGGCAGAGAAACCCTGCAGGAAGCAGAGCGGACACTTTCTGAACTCAAAGAGATGGACGCAGAAGGCATCTTTGGTAGCCTGCGCGTGACTTTGGCTAACATGGATGAAGAAGATTGGGCAAACAACTGGAAACAGTACTTTAAGCCCCTGACAGTTGGTGAAAAGATTTTAGTGTTGCCCGAATGGGAAACACTTTCTGCCCCCACCGACAGAACTGTGTTTGTTATTAATCCCGGTATGAGTTTCGGTACAGGCTCTCATCATACCACTCGCCTTTGTTTAGAACGTCTTGAAACCTACATAAAACCCGGTATGGAAGTGCTGGACCTCGGTTGCGGCAGTGGTATTTTATCTCAGGTGGCACTGCTCCTTGGTGCAAAATCCGCCACAGCGGTGGATATTGACCCCAATGCGGCGAAAATTGCCAGAGAAAATGCCGAGAGAAACGGCATCGGTGAAGAAAATTACCGCGTTTTTGCAGGTAACGTTTTAACCGATGAGGAACTGCAAAAAACCATCGGCGACAGACAGTATGATCTGGTGCTGGCTAACATCGTGGCAGATGTTATCATCGCCTTGGCACCCTCTATCTCGCCCCTGTTAAAAGATGGCGGCACTTACATCACCTCCGGCATTATTACAGACCGCGGCGATGAAGTGCTTGAGACCTATGAAAATGAGTCCCTGACCCTGACCAACAAAGCACAAAGCGGCGATTGGCTCGCTCTTGACTATAAGAAATAAAAAATAAAACCCCGCTCATCGAGCGGGGTTTTTGTTATTGATTATAGTTTTCTTTCAAAGTCGCATTCTTCATTGTAGCAAACAACTTTTTTGGCGCGACCGTTTTTCTGGAGCAAGAGACTGCCGCATTTGGGGCAGGTTTCTTTGGTGAGTGGTGTATCCCAACTCATAAAATCACAAGTGGGGTTATGTTCGCAACCAAAGTATTTCTTGCCGCGCTGGGATTTCTTTTCTAAAATGTTGCCGCCGCATTTGGGGCATTTTGCACCGGTTTCTTTCACGATGGGTTTGGCATTGCGGCAGGCGGGGAAGCCGGGGCAGGCCAGGAATTTACCGAAACGACCCATCTTATACACCATCAGGCGACCGCATTTTTCGCAAACCACATCAGACACTTCGTCTTCAATTTTCACCTTGGTGAGTTCTGCTTCTGCCTTTTTCACATCGTCGGAGAAAGGACCATAGAAACCACGGATGATGCTAACCCAATCGTTGTTACCATCTTCAATGGAGTCAAGTTCTTTTTCCATATTGGCGGTAAAGGTTACGTCAACAATATCGGTGAAGCGAGATGCCATAATTTCGGTTACAACCTTACCCAATTCTGTGGGGATAAACTGCTTTTTCTCGCGGTTTACATAGCCACGGGCGGTGATGGTTGTGATGGTAGGTGCGTAGGTACTGGGTCGACCGATGCCCTGTTCTTCCATGGTTTTAATCAGGGTTGCTTCAGTGTAACGTGCGGGGGGTTGGGTGAAATGCTGGGAGCTGGACAGTTCGTCTTTCACTAAAACTGTGCCTTCTGCCAGTTTGGGCAGTTTTGCGTTCTGCTCTTTTTCGGCCTCGTCGCTACCTTCTACGTAGAGCACCATAAAGCCCTTAAATTTCATCTGGCGACCGCTTGCTTTAAACAGATAATCGCCGGCTTCAATGTCAACATTCACGGTGTTGTAAGAAGCGGATTCCATCTGGCAGGCAATAAAGCGTTCCCAGATGAGTTTATAGAGTTTATACATATCCGGTGTTAAACTGCCTTTGAGTTCTGCCGGAGTCAGTTCGGGGTAAGTGGGACGGATGGCTTCATGTGCATCCTGCGCGCTTGCCTTGGTTTTGTAAATGCGGGGGGAAGCGGGCAGATAGCTTTCGCCATACTGGGTGCTGATATAGTCACGTGCCTGATCGAGCGCCTCTTTTGCGATACGCAGAGAGTCGGTACGCATGTAGGTGATAAGACCCACAGTACCGTGACCGGGCACAGTCACACCTTCATAGAGGTTCTGCGCCGCCATCATAGTACGCTTAACGGTAAAGCCCAGTTTTCTGGATGCTTCCTGCTGGAGAGTACTGGTGATAAAGGGCGGTGCGGGATGACGTTTTTTCTCGCCGGCTTTCACTTCGCTGACAACAAAGTCAGCACCGTCTACACCTGCGAGGACTTTATCCACATCGGCTTTGGAGGAAAGTTTCATTTTCTTTCCCTTTTTACCGTAAAATTCAGCAACAAAATTTTCGCCGGATTTAGAATCGGTCAGGGCTGCTTCGATTTCCCAATATTCTTCTGCTTTAAAGTTTTCAATTTCCTGTTCGCGGTCACAAATCAGTTTGCAGGCAACAGACTGCACACGACCGGCAGATAAACCCTTGCGAACTTTTTTCCAGAGAATCGGGCTGATGGAATAGCCAACGATACGGTCTAAAACGCGGCGTGCCTGCTGGGCGTTAACCAGGTCAACGTCGATGGCACGGGGTTCGGTAATCGCCGCTTTAACAGCGGTTTTTGTGATTTCGTTAAATGTGATACGACATTTTTCTTTCTCATCAATGCCAAGCACGTTAGCAAGATGCCAACTGATGGCTTCACCTTCGCGGTCCGGGTCAGTTGCGAGATAAACTTTTTTGGCTTCTTTTGCCGCTTTTTTCAGTTTGGATAAAAGTTCACCTTTGCCACGGATGGTGATATAGTTAGGTTCGAAATTATTTTCGATATCAATGCTCATTTTGCTTTTGGGCAAATCACAAACGTGACCGAAAGAGGCCATAACCGTATAGGATTTTCCCAAATATTGCTTAATGGTTTTTGCCTTTGCAGGCGATTCCACAATGACTAAATTGCTTGCCATGGTGTACCTCCTTTAGATGTTTTGCCTTACTTCAAACGAATGTAATGTTTACCCGGCAGAGACCGGACAAAACCTTTCAGTTCAAGCATGGTCAGGGTTGCCGCAACGCTGGCGGCAGGGATGCCTTGTTCTGCCAAACGGTCGGCATGAACGGGCTCGGTGCCAAGTAACAACAGAACAGATTTTTCCGAATCGGAAAGGGAAGCGTCCGGCGCAGAAAATGCAGGAGATGCTTTTGCCTCAATAGGCTGTTCTTTCTGTTTCTTTGGCGCGTTGTTTACTTTTTCCTTTTTCGCCTTTTTCTTGGCGGATTTGGAAGAAATCAGTTCATTATAAGTGGGGATGGTTGCGGTGGCATTTTCCTTTGGCGTGTTTTCGATGAGTGTATCACCAAAACGCTCGCTATAAAGACCTGTGATATCCTCTGCCCGCAGAACGGGAAGAGCACCCTCCACCATCAATTGATTGGAACCCTTTGCGGTGGCTCTTGTTACATCGCCGGGTACCACGAAAAGTTCACGACCTTGCTGGGCGGTCCAGTTAGCAGAGTTCATCGCACCGCTTCTTTGAGGTGCTTCCACCACCAAAGTACCATAGGATAACCCCGTGATAATACGGTTACGGGGCAGAAAATGCGAAGGGTGGGCCTTGGTGCCGGGCGGATGCTCGGAAATCACCATACCGTTTTCAACAATCTGCTCCATTAAGGCGTTGTGGATTTTAGGATAACAAATATCCACGCCACAACCGAGAACAGCAATGGTTTTACCGCCGGCACGCAGAGCGCCGGTTTGTGCCGCACCGTCAATGCCACGAGCCATACCGCTGACAACGGTTAAGCCACGCTTTGCCATATCGAATGCAAGACTTTCGGCCACCTCGATGCCATAAGGAGAGGCATCTCTTGTGCCCACCACAGCCAAGGTCAGATGACGGTTTAAGTCTATTCTTTCCTTGCATCTTACATACAATACATAGGGCGGATCGTAAATCTCTTTTAAAAGTTCGGGATAGGCAGGGTTGTCGAAAGTCAGAATCCGAATCCCATGTTCTCTGCATTTTGCAGCAACACGCTCGGCATCTGTCATGCTTTTATCGGTTAACGCCGCACGTTCCTGACGGGTTAAACCGCTGACGGAAGATAGGGTTTTCTCATCAGCTAAAAACACCGCCTCGGGCGACTCAAAATAGTCTAAAAGCAGGGTGATAACCCGACTGCCGATGCCCTTTTTCAAGGAGAGCCAAAGCCAATAACGAATATCTGTCATAGGAAAGCAACTCCTTTTAATAAGGTAGGCATTTTATATCTGCCTTCTCATAATACACTACTACAAAAGATAAAAATTGTAAAGAAAATTTTGAGAAATGGGCAAAATTACAATCAAAAGGTTGTAACGGGATGGGTTTCTTCCTAATATAATGCAAAACAATTTTTTCTTGACGGATGGCATTACGCGTGATAGAATGAAATTATAAGAAAGACCCTTCGTTGTATCCAAAAAAGAGAGGAGCAAATCTATGAAACTCAAAGAAGTTAGTAAAATCCTTGATGCAAAAGTTTTAACCAAAGCACCTTGGGAGGAACTGGAAGTTCATTCTGCTTGTGGTTGTGATTTAATGAGCGATGTTCTGGCCTTTGTAAAAGACCAAGCTCTTCTTTTGACGGGTCTTGTAAATCCTCAGGTCATTCGAACTGCGGAAATGATGGATATTAAAACCATCGTTTTTGTCCGTGGTAAAACGCCTCAGGCGCCGGTGGTTGAACTGGCGGAAGAAATGGGCATTACCATTATGACCACAAACCTTCCCTTATATGTCGCTTGCGGCGAATTGTATCAAAACGGTTTAGGTGGCAAAAGGGGGTAACGCATATGGCAGAACAGACAATTTCCCTGCGTTACCAAATTGACGGTAACAATTTTACAACAGCTGGTCAGGCATCCAGCGACCTTAAAAAGGTGTTAAAGCAGCTGGGCGTTCTGCCGGAAGTGATTCGCAAAGCGGCCATCTCCATGTATGAAGGTGAAATCAACACCGTTATTCACGGTAAAGGCGGCGAAGCGGAAGTGACCATTTCGTCTGATCAGATTCACATCGTGTTCCGCGATCAGGGACCGGGCATTCCCGATATTGAAAAGGCCATGCAGGCAGGTTTCTCAACCGCCAGCAATGAAGCCCGCGAACTTGGCTTCGGCGCCGGTATGGGTTTGCCGAATATGGAAAAATATTCAGACGAAATGACCATCGAATCCACAGTTGGCAAAGGCACAACCGTAACGCTTGTGATTCGATTGGTGTAAATAAGGTAACGGGGAGGACTACATATGACTGAAAATGAAAAGTTGTATTATCATTCTGTCCGACTGGATAAAGACCGTTGCAAAGGCTGTATCAACTGCATCAAACGATGCCCCACAGAAGCAATCCGCGTGCGCGACGGCAAGGCAAAGATTATTAAAGAGCGCTGTATTGACTGCGGCGAATGTATCCGCGTTTGTCCCTATCAGGCAAAAAGCGCTGTAACCGAGCGACTGGATGATATTTTTAATTATCGTTACAAAGTGGCGATTCCGGCACCCACTCTTTACGGTCAGTTTAACAACATTAAAGACATCAATCTGATTCTGACCGGCCTTAAATATTTAGGTTTTGATGATGTTTACGAAGTGGCAAAGGCCACAGAAGCCATCACGGAATATACAAAGAAACTCTTGGCAGAGGGAAAACTTGAGCGCCCTGTGATTAACTCGGCGTGTCCCACGGTTGTCCGCTTGATTACCGTTCGTTTCCCCAGTTTGATTAACCACATTCTGCCGGTAACGTCTCCTATGGAAGCGGCGGCTGTTGCGGCACGTCGTGAAGCGGTGAAAAAAACAGGGCTTGCACCCGAAGAGATCGGTATTTTCTTTATCTCGCCCTGTGCGGCGAAAGCCACCTGTGTGAGAAGTCCTTTAGGTAACTCCATTCAGCCGGTTGACGGCGTGATTTCCATGAAGGAAATTTATTTGAAATTGCTTCCGATACTGAGCAAAATTGAACATGTTGAACCCCTTTCCACCTGCGCCTTTGAAGGCGTTCGCTGGGCCAACTCCGGCGGCGAAGTCAATGCGCTCAACACGGAAAAATATGTGGCGGTTGACGGGATTCATAACGTTGTCAGTCTTTTAGAAGAAATTGAGGACGATGAAAAGTTAGACCTTGATTTTATCGAAGCGCTGGCTTGCACAGGCGGTTGTGTGGGTGGTCCGCTCAATGTGGAAAACACCTTTGTTGCCAAAACCAAAATCAAAAAACTGGCAGATAAATTAAAAAATCAGACCCCGCCCGAAGTGCCCATTCCCGTTACAGAGGAAGAACTGCATTGGGATACGCCCGTTGTGTACCGCAATGTTATGAACTTAGATAATAACATTACGGTGGCGATGCAGAAAATGGGTCGGATGGAAAAGATTTACGAAGAACTGCCTAAACTGGACTGCGGCTCTTGCGGTGCTCCCAGTTGTCGAGCACTGGCAGAAGATATTGTCCGCGGTTTTGCAACGGAAACTGACTGCATTTACAAACTGCGCGAAAAAGTGCGTGATTTAGCTCGTCAAATGGTGGAACTGGAAGATGAAATGCCCGGTTCCTTTAAGACAGACGATAAAGAATATTACGGAAGGTGATACTATGACCGTCAAAGAATACGCGAAAGAAAATGGCTTTGTGTACTTAACCAAAGGCGATTTAGATAAGGAAATCAAAGGTTGCTACATCAGTGATCTTTTAAGCCTTGCTATGAGTCGTGTGGAAGAAGGTCAGGTGTGGATGACCGTGCAGGGCAATGTAAACATTGCAGCTGTTGCGGCACTGACTGAGCCTGCCTGCATCCTCTTGGTAGAAGGACAGAAAGCCAGCGAGGATACCTTAGCCCGCGCCAAAGAAAATGAAATCACCATTTTGCAGACAGGTCGCTCTGCCTATGAGGCCGCTTGCCTGCTTTATGAGCAAATGAAATGAAATTATTTTGCGATTTGCATATTCATTCTGCCTTGTCTCCTTGCGGCGATATGGAAATGACGCCCAACAACATCGTTAATATGGCGATGTTGAACGGACTTTCTATGATTGCCCTGACCGACCACAACTCTGTGGGGAACGTGCGGGCGGCGATGGAATGCGCCAAAGATAAGCCCCTTTGCGTTGTGGCGGGGATGGAACTGGAAACGGTGGAAGAAGCCCACTTTGTTTGCCTATTCCCCACCATTGAGCAAGCAGAAGCTTTTGAAGAGTTTGCAAAAGAATACCGCATCGGCATCGAAAACCGCCCTGATATTTTCGGCGAACAGGCCTATATGAACGCCCAGGATGAAATCACGGGTTATGAGCCCCATCTTCTGACGGCGGCTCTTTCCTGCTCCATTTATGATGCGGCGCCGGTTGTGCGGGAGATTGGTGGCGTGATTATCCCTGCCCATGTGGATAAAACTGCTTACAGTATCATCTCCAATTTGGGTATGGTGCCTGCGGATTTGAATTTTTCCACCTTGGAGGTTTCTAAAAATACCACCTTTGCGGAGGCGAAAGAGTCTTTTCCATACCTTGCGGACTATCGGCTTTTAACCAGTTCCGATGCCCACTATCTTTGGGATATTTATGAAAATCAAAATCCCTTAGAACTGGAAGAAGCCAGCGCTCCCTGCTTAATTGAAACATTAAAACGGAAATAGAAAAACCCCTGCAACGTTTGTTGCAGGGGTTTTGTTTGAACTTTCAAAGAAACTCGCGGGAATCTATTGAAATTTTTTGCTGGTTGGTGTATAATTAATACATATGTAATTTTGCAATGAATAAAGGATTGAAAAGACTATGAATCTTGGTCTTGCGCAGGCGGTTATCCTGCTTTCAACCATGCTCATATCGGGCGGAACTACTGCGCCGAAAATTGATATAAACACGCCTCCTACTTACATTATGCATGCAGGCGGCACCATAGCAGACGGGCGGGTTGGCACAAACAGTTTAGAGGCCATGAACCGCTCTTACGAAGCAGGTCGGTACTGGCTGGAACTGGATTTTAACTGGACCACCGACGGCGTGCCTGTTTGCATTCACGATTGGGACACTTTTTACACGAAAAACATCACGGGAGTGCCCATTCCCGATAGCGAAACCTTTGAAAACTATCGCAAAACCACCTACGGTTATGAAACGCCTACCCTGGATATAGTGGCAAACTGGCTTTGGGAACATCCCGGCGCAGTGATTGTAACCGATGCAAAGGAAAACAATCTGCGGCTTTGCGAATATATCAGCCAAAACTATCCTCATCTGATGGACCGATTCGCCATTCAGATTTACAGCCGAGAGGAATATGATTATGTCTCCGGTTGCGGTTTTGATAAGATTATTTACACCTTTTACAGAGAACCGTATCACAAGCGCTTTAATGTAGAAGAACTGCGAAGTTTTGCCGAGCAAAACAAAAAACTGATTGCCCTTGTCTATAGTGCCGAAAAAACGCAGGCAGAAGAAATAGCGGCGGTGGCAGATGGCATTCACATTCCCGTTTACGTGCACACGATCAACAATCCGGCGGAGCGGGCCTATTGGCTGTCGCTGGGCATCGGCGGATTTTACAGTGATTATGTAACGAAACCTTAAACCGATTGGTTTGAGAAAAATAAAAACTAAGGAGCAAATGATTTATGAAATTAGGTATTGTTGGTTTGCCTAACGTTGGCAAATCCACTTTGTTTAATGCAATTACACAGGCAGGTGCTGAATCTGCTAACTATCCTTTCTGTACCATCGAGCCCAACGTGGGCGTTGTGCCTGTGCCTGATGAAAGACTGGATAAACTGGCCCAGATGTATAATCCCCAGAAGGTCACCCACGCTGTCATCGAATTCGTTGACATTGCAGGTCTTGTAAAAGGTGCCAGCCGCGGCGAAGGTCTGGGTAACAAATTCTTATCTCACATCCGTGAGGTAGATGCCATTGTGCACGTTGTTCGTTGTTTTGAAGATGCAAACATTGTGCACGTAGAGGGCTCTGTATCTCCCTTGCGTGACGTGGAAACCATTCAGCTTGAGTTGATTTTTGCTGACATCGAAATGGTGGATAAGCGCATCGACAGAGCACGCAAAATGAGCAAGTCCGGCGAGAAGAAATATCAGCAGGAAATTTCTCTGTTAGAAGAGATTAAGGCACTTTTAGAAGACGGTAAACCTGCCCGTGCCCGCGAATACTCCGAAGAAGAAGCAGAAATCCTGCGCGATTTGCCGCTTCTGACTTTAAAACCCGTTCTCTATGCGGCTAACGTATCCGAAGATGATTTTATCGGCGGCATTGAAGATAACCAGATGGTGCGCGAACTGACTGAAATGGCAGAAGCAGAGGGCTCTGAAGTAATGCCCATTTCTGCGAAGATTGAAGAAGATGTTTCCGCCCTCGAGCCCGAAGAAAAAATGGAATTTCTGCAGGAACTGGGCATTGCAGAATCCGGTCTTGACCGTCTCGTTAAGAAAAGTTACAAACTCCTTGGCTTAATCAGTTACTTAACTGCAGGTGAGCCCGAAGTACGTGCCTGGACCATTACCCGTGGCACCAAAGCACCCGGCGCCGCAGGTAAGATTCACACCGACTTTGAAAAGGGCTTTATCCGTGCTGAAGTTGTGGCATATAAAGACCTGATGGAATGCGGCTCTATGGTGGCGGCGAAGGAAAAGGGTTTGGTGCGTTCTGAAGGTAAAGAATATGTCATGGAAGATGGCGATATTGTGCTGTTCAGATTTAACGTGTGATTTAGGTTGGTGAATTTAGCGCAGACCGCCTTATGACGAGAAAACATTATCTATAAAATCTAATGAAGCACTTTGCAAAAGCAAAGTGCTTTTTATTTTATGTCATAAGGCTACAAACAAACTTCGCCTCTCGCTGTACACAAGTACAGCTTCGGGTGCCCTTCGGCTCAGTTTGTTTCTTCTGCATCTAAATTCCCTCGACCTTGTTTAGAGAAGTTGCAGTTGGTCGGGCGGCCGCTTTACCTTGGGAAAAGTTTTTTCGGGTGCCCTTCGGTTCGGTTTGCCCTTTATGGCCTAAAATTCCCTCGGTCTTGGGGAGGTGCGTGGAGGAAGTGTCGGTGGTGTGGCTCTTGCTGACTTTCGGTTCGGTTCGTTTAATCTACATCCAAAATTCCCCGACCTTGAAAAAAAGGGGTATTTTTACGAAAAACGGAAGAAAAATCATCCAAAATCCACCGATTTTTTACGATTTTTCAAAAACGATGCAAAATGGGTGAAAAAATGGGCTCATTTTTCGAATTCTTTCAAAATTGCCCCTAAAATCTTTTTTAATAAAAAACTTGCAATTTATATTAAAATATGGTATAATTTATTAGAAGGGTATTTTTGAAATTAATTTACCGAAAAGCCATCGGAGGTAAAAAATGGAAAATAAAGTTAACACACAATATGACGAAACCCAAATTCAAGTCTTAGAGGGTCTGGAAGCTGTTCGAAAACGTCCGGGTATGTACATTGGTTCTACCTCGGCACAAGGTCTCCATCATCTCGTGTATGAAATCGTAGATAACGCCATCGATGAAGCGCTGGCGGGCTTTTGTACGCAGATTGAAGTAACCTTAAATGAAGACAACTCCGTCACCATTAAGGATAACGGTCGTGGTATACCCCACGGTATTCATCCCAAGATGGGTATCTCCACCATCGACGTTGCCTTCACCGTTCTGCTTGCCGGCGGTAAGTTCGGCGGGGGGGGATACAAGGTGTGCGGCGGTCTGCACGGTGTTGGTGCTTCTGTTGTTAATGCTCTTTCCACCCGACTGGAAGTTAAGGTGCACGATGGCGAAAATGTTTGGTATCAGAGTTATAAACGTGGCGTGCCCGATGGCGAAGTGCACGTGATTGATAAAACCGACAGAACCGGTACGGAAATTACCTTCTGGGCTGACGGTGAAATCTTTGAAGAAACCGTGTATGATTACAATGTGCTCTTAAAACGTCTTCGTGAGCAGGCGTTCTTAAACGGTGGTCTTAAAATCATCTTTAAAGACGATAGAGAAGAAAAGACCGAAGAAATCCTCCACTATGAAGGAGGTATTAAAAACTTCGTATCTTACCTGTTTAATGAAAAGAAAGCAAGAAAAGATAGCCTTGAAGTTGTTAACGAAGAAGTTATTTACGTTAAAGGCGAAAAAGAAGGCAGCATGGCTGAAGTGGCGCTCCAGTGGTACACCGGCTATGATGAAAAGACCGAATCTTTCGCTAACAACATTGCCACCACAGAAGGCGGTATGCACGTGACCGGTTTTAAAGCGGCACTGAAGAAAGTCTTTGTGGATTACGGTAAAAAGTTCAAGATTTTAAAAGATAACGAAGAATTAGAAGGCGAAGACATCCGTGAAGGTTTAATCGCCGTTATCTCCGTTAAATTGGAAGAACCTCAGTTTGAGGGTCAGACCAAAACAAAACTGGGCAACTCTGTGATGCGTAGTTTCGTGGAAAGTATGATTAAAGAAAAACTGGCTGACTATATGGAAGAAAATCCGCAGGTAGCCAGAGCTATTTTAGAAAAAGCCCTGATGGCATCCCGCGCCAGAATTGCGGCAAGAAAAGCAAGAGAAGCCAACAGAAAAACACCCCTTGGCTCATCTTCTCTGCCGGGTAAACTGACCGATTGTATCGTGAAAGACCCCACAATGACCGAGATTTACATCGTCGAAGGTGATTCTGCGGGCGGTTCTGCAAAAAGCGGTCGTGACAGTAAATATCAGGCAATTCTCCCCCTTTGGGGTAAAATGTTAAACGTTGAAAAAGCAAGAGCGGACAAGGTATACGGTAACGATAAACTGACCCCCGTTATTCAGGCGCTGGGTACAGGTATTGCCGATGAATTTAACATCGAAAAACTCCGTTATGATAAAATTGTTATCATGGCCGATGCCGACGTGGATGGTGCACATATCCAGACTCTGCTTCTGACCTTCTTCTTCCGCTTTATGCGTCCTTTGATTGAAACAGGTCACGTTTACCTTGCTAAACCCCCTCTTTATAAATTAACAAGAGGCAAAAAGAGCCAGGTTGCATTCAGCGACGAAGAAAGAGACAGAATCAGTGAAGAATTAAAGGCAGGCGATGCTAACGCTAAAGTTGACATCAGCCGCTATAAAGGTCTTGGTGAAATGGATCCCGATGAACTTTGGGAAACCACCATGGACCCCAAAAACAGAATTCTCTTAAAAGTCACTTTAGAGGATGCTGAAAAAGCCGATGAAATTTTCTCCATTTTGATGGGCGATGAAGTTGAACCCAGACGAATCTTCATTGAAGAAAATGCCCAGTATGTAACAAACTTGGATGTATAGGATAGAGGTGATACAGAATGGCTAAAAACAAAAAATATGAAGATTCTCATTTTGAGGAATATTTCGAAACCCAAAAAATTGTTGATATTGATATTGAACAGAGAATGCGTGAAGCGTTTATCGACTATGCAATGAGCGTTATCGTTAGTCGTGCACTGCCGGATGTTCGTGACGGTTTAAAACCCGTTCACAGACGTATTCTGTACTCCATGCATGAAGAACATTTAACTTACGATAAACCCTTCTTTAAATCCGCGACCACCGTTGGTAACGTTATCGGTCGTTACCATCCCCACGGTGATGCTTCTGTTTATGATGCAATGGTGCGCTTAGCGCAGGACTTTTCTATGCGCTATATGTTAATCGACGGTCACGGTAACTTTGGTTCTATCGATGGTGACCCGCCGGCTGCTTACCGTTATACAGAAGCTCGTATGAGCAAACTGGCAAATGTAATGCTGGAAAACATCGAAAAGAATACGGTTGATTTTCTGCCCAACTTCGATGAAAAGAGAGTAGAACCCACCGTTCTGCCTACCCGTATTCCCACCTTGCTCATTAACGGTAGTTCCGGTATCGCAGTTGGTATGGCAACCAACATTCCGCCCCACAACTTAACCGAAGTGTTAGACGGTGTTGTTGCTAAAATTGAAAACCCCGAAATCACCTTAGACGAAATGATGGAATACATCAAAGGTCCCGACTTCCCGACAGGCGCTTCTATTATGGGTAAACGCGGTATCCGCAGTGCCTATGAAACCGGTCGTGGTAAGATTGTGGTTCGTGCTAAGGCCGAAATTGAAGAACATAGCGACGGTACATCTTCCATTATCATCAAAGAACTGCCTTATCAGGTGAACAAAAAGATGCTGGTGGAATCCATCGCAGAACTGGTTAAGGACAAGCGTATCGAAGGTTTATCTGACATTGATGACCATTCTTCCGACCGTGTTGGTATTCGTGTTGACATTTCCTTAAAACGTGATGCTAACCCCCACGTTGTTCTGAATCAGTTATATAAATACACTCGTCTGCAGGATAGCTTCTCTGTAAACCTGCTGGCCATTCACGACGGTAGACCCAAAACAATGGGCCTGATGGAAGTTTTAGACCATTTCATTAACTTCCAGGAAGAAATCGTAACCCGTCGTACCCGTTTTGATCTGGAAAAAGCAGAAGCAAGAATGCACATCTTAGAAGGTTTGCGTATTGCCCTTGCTAATATTGATGAAATCATCAAGATTATCCGTAATTCTTATGATGATGCAAAAGAACGTTTGATGGAACGCTTCAATATGTCTGACATTCAGGCACAGAGCGTTCTGGATATGCGTCTTGCACAGCTCCAGAGATTGAACGGTGAAAAAATTGAAACCGAATATAACGAACTGGCTGAAAAAATCAAGGAATACAACCTGCTGCTTTCTGACCGTAGCAAGCTGATGGAACAGATTAAGGATGAATTAATCGAAATCCGTGACAGATATGGCGACGAAAGAAAGACAGAACTCTTAGATTCCGTTGACGAAATCGACATTGAAGATTTGATCGAAGAAGAAGATGTGGTTATCACACTCACACACTTCGGCTACATCAAACGTCTGCCGGTTGACACCTATAAGTCTCAGCGTCGTGGTGGTCGTGGTATTTCCGGTATCACCACCCGTGAAGAAGACTTTGTGGAACGTTTATTTATCACATCTACACATAACCACGTTCTGTTCTTTACCTCAAAGGGTAGAATGTATCGCTTAAAGGCATACCAAATTCCCGAAGTTGGTCGTCACGCCAAGGGTACTGCCATTGTTAACCTCCTGCAACTTGATCAGGATGAAAAAGTAACAGCGGCTATTCCCATTAAGGAATTTGAGGAAGGTAAGTTCCTGTTCTTCGGCACCAAAAAAGGTGTTGTTAAGAAAACTGACTTTATGGCATACGATACAGCCCGCAAAGGCGGCTTAAACGCTATCGTGCTGGATGAGGACGATGAACTTATCAATGTAGTGCTTACCGACGGTACTAATGACGTGATGCTGTCCACCTACAAGGGTATGTGCATCCGCTTCAACGAAGAAGATGTTCGCCCGATGGGTCGTGTGTCTCACGGTGTACGTGGTATCCGCCTGTCCGGAGATGACTATGTGGTTGGTATGAGCATGGCTCGTGAAGGTGCTGACCTGTTGGTTGTAACCGAAAATGGTTTTGGTAAAAAGACCCCCTTGGGTGAATATAAAACCCAGACTCGTGGCGGTAAAGGTGTTAACACCTATCGTCTGTCCGATGCAACCGGTAACATTGCAGGTATTATGGTTGTTGATGAAACCGATGATATTATGCTGATTACCTCCGGCGGTATCATTATCCGTATGAAAACTTCTGAAATCAGCCGAATCGGTCGTTTGACCAAGGGTGTTCGCCTGATGCGTCTTGAAGAAGGCATGCAGGTGGTAAGTGTTGCCCGCACGGAAGAAGCGGAAGAAGACGATGATGTTGAAACCGCAGAAGGCGCAGCAACCGAAACCGCTGAAGGTGCAGAAGTTTCTGCAGAAGCGGCACCTGAAACTGCTGAATAAACTGTTTGAAAGGAGAGAGTGACCATGAAGCATTATAATGACCGAATCCGCGACCTGCGTGAAGCACGCCGCTTAACCCAACGTCAGATTGCAGACGTGTTGGGCATTCGTCAGCAGGTGTATTCTAAATATGAATTGGGCGTTCGCTCTCTGCCGATTGAACATTTAATGAAACTGTGCCGCTTTTATGAGGCATCTGCCGATTGGATTTTAGGTCTTGTGCCCGAGGCTGAGAAAGAGCAGGAGGCAGAAACTTGAACGTTGTTTGGTATTTAGTGGTGATGGCAGGCGTAACCTACCTGATTCGTGCCTTGCCCTTTATCCTTTGTCGTGAAAAGGTAAAATCTCCTTTTCTTCGCGTTTTCTTTGCCTACATTCCATATAGCGTGCTGGCGGCGATGACCATTCCCCATATGTTTTATGCAGGGAAAAATCCCATTTGCGGTGCGGCGGCGCTTGTGGTTGCCATCATCCTTGCGGTTTGCAAACGGTCACTGATAACCGTAGCCGCAGGGGCAAGTGTAGCAGCATATCTGACGGGGTTGTTTATTTAGAATGGTGAATTTAGCGCACTACGAACCAACCTCACCGCGCGCTGTACAGAAACCTCGTTCTGTGTAAGATTAAGATTTATAAAGAAGCATTTCGATTTCGAAATGCTTCTTTTTTTTGCTATTTTTTGGGAAAAACGCGACCACAATATCTTGTGGTCGCTCCCATTTTTTACCTATTGCGAAAAATAGCGGATTTTTTAGAATTTCAAAGTGGCTACAAACCGCATAGTGGTGCGATTTTGCCTTTTTGTCACAATAATGTAATACAAAAATTCCACAATATCTTGTTTTTGCTGTTGACTTGGAGCACAATATCTGCTATAATTGTAAATAGTCACCCCAAAGGAGGGAAAACCGTGCAAATAGCGGCCTTTCAGAAATTAACACTCCTTGATTTCCCCGGAACGGTGGCCTGTATCTTGTTTACAAGCGGATGCAATTTCAGGTGCCCATTTTGCCACAATGCAGGGCTTGTTCTTCCTGATGAAGAAACCCCTCGCATGGACGAAAATGAGATTTTAGAGTATCTTTCTAAACGACAAGGCATCCTAGAGGGCGTGAATATCACCGGCGGTGAGCCGATGCTTCACAACGATTTGCCCGATTTGCTTCAAAAGATTAAGGCGCTGGGATATAAAGTCAAGGTCGACACCAACGGTACCAGACCCGAAATGCTGAAACATCTGGTAGAAAACGGTTTGGTGGATTACATTGCTATGGATATTAAAAACACCCCCGAAGCCTATCCTGAAACCATCGGGCTTCCCAAGGTGGATTTAGAGGCCATAGAAACATCCAAAAACTTTCTGATGGAAGGCAAAATCCCTTACGAATTCCGTACAACGGTGGTTAAGGGCTTGCACGATGAAGACAAGTTAATTCAAATTGCAAAATGGATTGCAGGGGCAAGTGCCTACTTCCTCCAAAGCTACACCGATTCGGGTCACGTTTTAGCGCCCGATGGTCTTTCCGCTTTCTCCGAGGATGAAATGCGGGCCTTTGGCGAAGCAATCAAAGCTTATGTCCCCTCTGTGGTTATCAGAGGCATCTAAAAAATTTACAAAGGAGAGCAGACAATGTATCAGATCATTAAACGTGACGGAAAAATTGCAGATTTTGACATTACCAAAATTGCTGACGCCATGAAAAAAGCCTTTGAGGCAACCGAAACTCAGTATACCGATAATATCATTGACTTTCTGGCGCTGAAAGTTACTTCCGACTTCCTGCCCAAAATTAAAGACAGTTATGTGGCTGTGGAAGACATTCAGGACAGTGTGGAATCCGTTCTGTCCCGCGGCGGCTATGATGCTGTTGCAAAAGCATACATCCTCTATCGTAAACAGCGCGAAAAATTACGTAATCTGAAAAATACGTACTTAGACTATAAAGAAACCATCAATAACTACGTTGATGTTTTAGACTGGCGTGTAAAAGAAAACTCCACCGTTACATATTCTGTTGGTGGTTTGATTCTGTCTAACTCCGGTGCGGTTACCGCAAACTACTGGCTGACTGAAATCTATGATGATGAAGTAGCAGCAGCACACCGTAACTGCGACATCCATCTGCACGACCTTTCTATGCTGACCGGTTACTGTGCAGGTTGGAGCTTAAAACAGCTGATTCAGGAAGGTTTGGGCGGCGTTCCCGGTAAAATTACCTCTGCTCCTGCCAGCCACTTATCCACCCTGTGTAATCAGATGGTTAACTTCTTAGGTATTATGCAGAATGAATGGGCAGGCGCACAGGCGTTCTCCTCCTTCGATACCTATTTAGCTCCCTTTGTTAAAGTTGATAAATTAACTTATAATGAAGTTAAGCAGTGCATCCAGTCCTTTATCTATGGCGTTAACACCCCCTCTCGTTGGGGTACACAGGCACCTTCCTCCAACATCACTTTAGACTGGACCGTGCCTAACGACTTAAAGAACCTGCCTGCTATCGTAGGCGGTAAGGATATGGACTTCACCTATGGCGATTGTGAAGAAGAAATGAGAATGGTGAACAAAGCGTTCATCGAAATCATGATTGAAGGCGATGCTAACGGTCGTGGCTTCCAGTATCCTATCCCCACTTATTCCATCACCCGTGATTTTGACTGGTCTCCCACAGAGAACAACAAACTCCTCTTTGAAATGACCGCAAAATACGGGACACCTTATTTCTCCAACTATATCAACAGCGATATGGAGCCCAGCGATGTACGTTCTATGTGCTGCAGACTGCGTCTTGACCTGCGCGAACTGCGTAAAAAATCCGGTGGCTTCTTCGGTTCCGGTGAAAGTACCGGTTCTATCGGTGTTGTTACCATCAATATGCCCAGAATCGCATATCTGGCGGCTGACGAAGAAGACTTCTTTAAACGTCTTGACCGCATGATGGATATTTCCGCACGTTCCTTAAAGACCAAGAGAACCGTTATCACCAAACTCTTGCAGGAAGGCCTCTATCCCTACACCAAACGTTACCTGGGTACACTGGATAACCATTTCTCCACCATTGGCCTGGTTGGTATGAACGAAGCGGGCTTAAATGCAAGCTGGGTGAAAGCAGATATGACCGATCCCAAGTGCCAGTCCTTCACCAAGAAGGTTCTGAACCACATGAGAGAACGTCTCTCCGACTATCAGGAAATGTACGGCGACCTCTACAACTTAGAAGCAACACCGGCAGAATCCACTTCTTACAGACTGGCTAAACACGACGTTGCGCAGTATCCCGACATCATCACAGCAGCAGAAGCAGGCGGTTCTCCTTACTACACCAACAGTAGCCATCTGCCTGTTAGCTACACCGATGATATTTTCTCCGCTCTGGATATTCAGGATGAAATGCAGACTCTGTACACATCCGGTACCGTATTCCACGCATTCTTAGGTGAAAAACTGCCCGATTGGGAAGCGGCGGCAAAACTGGTTCGTAAGATTGCTGAAAACTACAGACTGCCTTACTACACCATGTCTCCCACCTATTCTGTCTGCAAAAACCACGGTTATCTGTCCGGTGAACAGTTCACCTGTCCTTCTTGCGGCGAATCTGCTGAAGTATATAGCCGTATCACAGGTTACTATCGTCCCGTTCAGAACTGGAACGCAGGTAAAACACAGGAATATAAAGAACGTGTGGAATATAACATTGAAACCAGCGTGTTAAAGCCCCGCGATGTTGACGCTCTGCGCGCATCCGCTCAGGCAACCACACCCACCAAACCCGTAAAAACCGAAGACGGTATCTTCCTCTTCACAACCCAGACCTGTCCTAACTGCCGCATTGCTTGCGCATACTTAGATCAGGCAGGTATCAGCTACGAAAAACTGCTGGCTGATGAAAATGCGGATTTAGTGGAACGCTTTAACATCACCCAGGCACCCACCCTCGTTGTTATCGAAGGTGGCGAAGCAAAAATCTTTGCAGGCGCAGGCGCTATCAGAGATTTTGCAACTAAATAAGTTTTCTCTTATAATTTTTAGGAATAGACTGTGGGGAAGGGCAACCTTCCTTGCAGTCCGTTCCGCGAAATGTAAGACATATACAAAAAAGGCATCCGTTTTGACGGATGTCTTTTTTGTGTTTTTTGAGGAAAAATGAAAGAAAAAGGGATGGGATAGGGCAAAAAGCAGGAAAATATGGCGCCGAAACTGCGAAAAATAGGCGAAAAGTCTTGATTCTGCAGTATATTTATGATACAATACAGAATTGGAGTATTATGTTTATAATTATATATACTATATAACCGAGAGGAAGATTTTTGTGGAAAAATTGGGACTGAATGAAATTCGAGAAAAATTCCTGTCTTTCTTTGAAAAACAAGAACATTACAGATTGCCGAGCTTTTCGCTGGTGCCGGAAAACGACCCCAGCTTATTGCTCATTAATGCCGGTATGGCGCCTTTAAAACCGTTCTTTACAGGTCGTCAAAAGCCGCCGGCAAATCGTGTGACAACCTGTCAGAAATGTATCAGAACACCTGATATTGAACGTGTTGGTAAAACCGCTCGTCACGGTACATTCTTTGAAATGCTGGGTAACTTCTCCTTTGGTGATTACTTTAAGCATCAGGCCATCCGTTGGGGTTGGGAGTTTGTCACTCGTGAAATGCAGATTCCTGTGGATAAACTCTATGTAACCGTATATCAGGATGATGATGAGGCCTATGACATCTGGACAAAGGAAATCGGCGTTGACCCTAGCCACGTTGTTCGTATGGGTAAAGAAGATAACTTCTGGGAAATCGGTACAGGTCCTTGCGGCCCTTGTTCCGAACTGTACTATGACAGAGGCCCCGAAAACGGTTGCGGCTCTCCCGACTGCAGAGTGGGCTGCGAATGTGACCGCTTTGTTGAATTCTGGAACTTGGTATTCACCCAGTTCGACAAGCAGGAAGACGGTACCTATCTGCCTCTGGAGCATCCCAATATCGATACAGGTATGGGTCTTGAGCGTATTGCCTGCATTATGCAGGGCGTTGACTCTCTGTTTGATGTTGACACCATTTATAAAATTTCCGAAGAAGTTTGCCGCGTTGCCGGTGTAACTTATAAAAAAGACGAAAAAACGGATATTTCCATCCGCGTGGTAACCGACCACATCCGTTCTACCGTATTCTTGGTATCTGACGGTGTTCGTCCTTCTAACGAAGGCAGAGGTTACGTGCTTCGTCGCCTGCTGCGTCGTGCCGCTCGTCACGGTAAACTGCTTGGCATCAACCACGCATTTTTAGCAGAACTTGCCGATACTGTTATCAACGAATCCTGCGGTGCATATCCCACTCTGGCTGAAAACCGTGACAGAATCAAGAGCATCATCGCCATGGAAGAAGAACGCTTTATGCAGACCATCGATGCAGGCTCTCAGCTTCTTTCCAGTTTAATGGCTGATATGAAAGAGGGTGATATGTTCTCCGGTGCGGATGCATTTAAACTCTATGATACCTATGGTTTCCCCATCGACTTAACCCGCGAAATCTTAGCGGAAAAGGGTATGGACATCGATGAAGAAGGCTTTAATGCCGAAATGCAGAAACAAAGAGAACGTGCCCGCGCGGCAACCCGAGCTCATGTGGGTGATGCCGGTTGGGATGATAAAGTGGCAGACCTTTTAGCACCTCTTTCCGCAACAGAATTTGTCGGTTACGACAATCTGGCGGTGGATGCAAAAGCCATCCTGCTGATTTGTGGTCAGGAAGCGGCTGATGTGATGGGTGAAGGCAGCGAGGGTATCGTTGTTTTGGATAAAACTTCTTTCTATGGTGAAGGTGGCGGTCAGGTTGGCGACAAAGGTATTCTGACAAACGATGATTGTCGCGTGCTGGTAACCGACACCAAGAAAACCGCAGACGGTAAATATTATCACTTTGTAAAAGTTTTAGAAGGCGAGCTGAAAAAAGATGCTATGGTTTCTGCTGTTGTGGATGGTGAAACGAGAGCGGCTATCGAGCGGAACCACAGCGTGACCCACCTTCTGCACAGAGCATTGAAAGACCGTTTCGGCAGCGAAGTTGGTCAGGCAGGCTCTTTTGTAACGCCCGACAGAATGCGTTTTGACTTTACAATCTCACAGGCACCCACTGCAGAAGATCTGGCGGCTGTGGAACTGGCTGTTAACAAAGCCATCCTGCAGGCAATGCCTGTAGAATGGAAAAATATGAGTCTCGATGATGCAAAGGCAATGGGCGCAACCGCTATGTTCGGCGATAAATATGGCGACGTTGTCCGCGTTGTAACCATGGGTGATTACTCTATGGAACTTTGCGGCGGCTGCCATACAAAGAACACCGCACAAATCGGACTGTTTAAAATCCTGTCCGAAGGTGGCGTATCTGCCGGTGTACGTCGTATTGAAGGCGTAACAGGTCTTTCTGTTATGAATGAACTCTACGGTCTTGAAAAAGAACTGGCTGAAACTGCGAGCGTGCTCAAATGTGCACCTCGTGATGTAGCGCAGAAAGCAAAGGCGCTGGCTGAGGAACTGAAAGCGGCCAACAGCCAGATTGAATCCTTAACCGCCAAAATGGCACAGAACGCTTCCGGCGACCTGCTTTCTTCTGCGAAAGAGGTTGGTGGCGTATCCGTTGTAACCGGTAAACTGGAAAACGCAGGCGTTGACGGTTTGCGTGCTTTAGGTGATTCCTTAAAAGAACAGATGCCCTGCGCATTTATCGCGCTGGCCGATGTATCTGATGGCAAGGTAACCTTTGTTACCATGGCAACCAAAGAAGCAGTGGCAAAAGGCGTTCACGCAGGTAACATCATCCGCGAAATTGCCAAAGCGTGTGGCGGTGGCGGCGGCGGTCGTCCCGATTCTGCACAGGCAGGCGGTAAGGATGCATCTAAAGTAGATGAAGCACTGGCTTTAGCAGAAGGCCTCGTTTCTGAATCTCTTTCTAAGTAATTTATCTGACGGTCAGAAAGTGGTGACAATTTTTGAAGTACGTACCTAACATTTTAACCACCATCCGCTTGTTTTTGGTGCCGCTGTTTGTGGCTGTGTTCTTCAGCGAACACGAGATGCACACCTTTGCGGCGCTGATTTTCCTGATTGCAAGCGCAACCGATGTGGCAGATGGCTATATTGCCCGTCGGTTTAACATCACAAGCCGCTGGGGACAACTGATGGACCCTCTGGCAGATAAGTGCATGCAGCTGGCAGTTTTGGTTTCGTTGTTCATAGCGGGGCAGGTGCCCGTTTGGTTCCTGGTCATCTTGGCATGTAAGGAACTGATGATGGTGGCAGGCAGTATCTTTTTATACAGCCGCAAAACCTACGTTAAAGCCAATATTTTCGGCAAAGCGAATACGGTTTTTGTTTTCCTTGTGATGACGCTGTTTTTGCTGATGCCCAATATGTCGGTTGAAATGAAGAATGCGCTTTTAGGTGCATCTGCACTTCTCACTTTGCTGGCTTTTGTTAACTACACGTATTTATACTTTGTGCAAGACAAAGGTTATAAAAAGAATAAAGAAGGAGAAACACTATGACGACTTGGGGCTGGATTTTATTGTTAATTGGTGCCGTCGTGAATTTCCTGGTGCCGCTTCTTTGCAAAAAGACGGGACGGGAACTTTCCGAAAAAGCACTTTATATTGTTAAAATTTTTGGAATGTGGCTGGTCATTATCGGCGCAGCTATGATTTTTATTGCAGGGGGTAAAGTAGATGTCGGAGCAGTTAGATAAAGTATATAATCCGAAAGAAGTAGAAGATAGACTCTATTCCGGTTGGGTAGAAAAGGGTTATTTCACACCCCAGCCCGATCCGGACAAAGAACCGTTCACCATTGTGATTCCGCCGCCGAACGTAACCGGTCAGCTGCATATGGGTCACGCACTGGATGAAACACTGCAGGATATTTTAATCCGTTATAAAAGAATGGCGGGCTTTTGTACTCTTTGGGTACCGGGTACTGACCATGCAGGTATTGCCACACAGATTAAGGTGGAAGAAACCCTGCGCAAAGAAGAAGGCAAAACCCGTTATGATCTGGGTCGTGAAGCTTTCACCGAGCGTGTTTGGGATTGGAAACACCAGTATGGCAACCGCATTATCAGCCAGCTGAAAAAACTGGGTACTTCTTGTGACTGGACCCGTGAACGCTTTACCATGGATGAAAATCTGTCCAAAGCAGTTCGTGAAGTATTCGTTTCTTTATACGAAAAAGGCCTGATTTATCAGGGCGAACGTATCATCAACTGGTGTCCCCATTGTATCACCGCTCTTTCCGATGCGGAGGTTGAATATGCAGAACAGGCAGGCGCATTCTGGCACATTCGTTACGATGTGAAAGATAGCGATGAATCCTTTGTGATTGCAACCACCCGTCCTGAAACTATGCTGGGTGATACCGCTGTTGCTGTTCATCCCGACGATGAACGCTACGCTCATTTAGTTGGCAAAACCCTTATTCTGCCTTTGGTGGGTCGTGAAATTCCCATCATTGCCGATGAATATGTTGATAAAGACTTTGGTACCGGTGCGGTTAAAATCACACCCGCACACGACCCCAACGACTTTGAAGTTGGCGCACGTCATAACCTGCCCATCATTAAGGTGCTTGATGACAGCGCAAACATTAACTTCCCCGAAAGTCGTTATCACGGTATGGATCGTTACACCGCCCGTCGTGAAATGGTGAAAGATCTGGAAGAACAGGG
>JAZOLH010000087.1:0-15228 GCA_045652815.1 Clostridia bacterium | reverse complement strand
ACAAACTTTAAAATCCTACATTACAGTAAAAAAGAGAACCATCCAAACGGATGGCTCTCTTTTTGGTCGGGATGACAGGAGACTCTGCGCACACTTAGCTATCGACCGCTCTCGGCGGTGCCCGATAGCTTGCGCGTGCTCGAGACACGACAGTCCAAACCGCTTCACGCTTTGGCTGTCTCAACGAACGCCTGCGGCGATCTCATTCCTAAGGACACCACAAATAAAATAAAAGTGCGGACCTAAAGGTCCGCACTTTTATTTGGTCGGGATGGCAGGGGGCGAACCTGCGTGGACCAGTTCCCAAAACTGGGGGGTAACCGTTACCCTACATCCCGAAATGTACCTATATATCTTACCTTTTTGGCGGCGTTTTGTCAAGTAAAAACGCCGCTTTTTTGCAAAAATTATGGTTTTAGCGCTGTTTATACCAATGCCACAGAATGCCCGCCACCAAAATAACCCCCAAAACGCCAAAGGCGGGGTACAGGTACTGCACCAAAAGAGAAAAGGGCACAAAAGACAGGGGCAGAGCCGCCAGACAGATGAAAACCGCCGCCCGTTTTTCTCCGCCTCTGCGGGACATTTCGGAAAGCAGGGAAAACCCCGTGCTCACCGCTGTTGTCAGCATAGCGCAAAACAACACAGCCGAATAGAGAATCTGCGCCAATGCGCCTGCCTCTGCCGAAAGCAGAAGCATAGGCAGGGGGCTTGACCATAAGGATTCGTTGCCCGATAGCGCCAGCACGCACAAAAGTGCGGTGCATCCCAGCATAATGCCGCCCAACACACCGCCCCGACCGGCGGTTTTTTCATGTTCTGCCAGCGCCGATGTGGGCACAAGCACCGCCCCTGCGGTGAGCATATTATACCCCACATAGAAAAAGGCGTAGGGCAAAAACAGTCCCTCGGGATTCACTGCAGGCAAAAACGCCGCACGGCTTTCGTTAAACAAGGCGAAAAGGCAAACATAAATGATGCCAAAAAACATCAGCGGCGTTACCGCAACGCTTAAAGCAGACAGCCCTTTTAAATTAAACATAAACACCAAAAGGCACAGGGCATCCATCGCCAAAACGCCTACCCAAACGGGCAGAGAAAACCGCTCATAAAAGAATGCACCGCTGCCTGCAAGCATCACGCAGAAGGTGACTGCCAGAAAAAATGTCATCACCGTTGACAAAAAACCTGCTAACGGTTTTTTGAAAACCGTTTCCAGATAGTTTTGCATGGTTTTTTCCTTCAGAAAAAAACTTTTTGATAAAATTTCTTTCCCCAGCAGAGAAAACAGGATGGAAGAGACCAAAACCCCGATAATACCGCGGTTTTTAAAGACTGCGAAGAACTGCAAAAGTTCCTGACCCGAGGCAAAACCTGCCCCTAAAACCGCCCCAAAATAGACGGATGCAATTTTTAACAAACTTCTTGCTTTTTTTCCCAAAATTCATCCTCACTTTCTCATAATTCAAAGTTATGTAAACTAAACCAAAATTCCCCATTCTCTGCGGTTTCTCACGCCCAACCAAACAAATGTTTTGTTTATAAAACCTGTTGATAACCTGTTGATAATGTTGATAACTTCCTCAAAAATCCCATTTTCAACACAATTTTCTGTTGATAACCCTGTTAACAATGTGAATAACTTTTGGCTTACACTTTTTGGAAGTTTACATAATCCCTTTAAATATTCAACAGAAATCACACATTTTTTGCACACAAAAATCACACAAAAATTGTTTTTGATTAAAAATATGCTCCTTGACTTGCATTTATGCGCGCGTTATTATATAATAAGGTATAATGTAAAATGCCCATAGTGTAATTTTTATACGAAAATACAGATATACTGATATCTTCGGAAAGGATCATACCCATGAGAGTTCGTGTTTGGAAAGATTTAACACAGGAAGAAAAAGAGTTTGTTTTAAAACGTGCGGAACTGGATATTTCCCGTCAGATGGAGTTGGCTCGCGAAGTTGCGGCCGATATCCGTGAAAACGGTGATGCCGCGGTTTTAAAATATACACAGAAATTTGACGGTGTAACATTAGCCCCCGACGCCATCCGTGTGACACAGGATGAAATCGATGCAGGTTACGAGCGCTTAGACGCTGAAACCCGCGAGGCCATTGCATACGCTGCTAAAAACATTAAAAACTTCCACGAAAAACAGATGCCCGAGGAAATGTGGTTTACCAATGTGGATAAAGGTTTGATGGTTGGCGAAAAAACCACCCCCATCACCGATGTTTGCCTCTATGTGCCCCGTGGTAAAGGCAGTTTCCCCTCTGTTCTTTTAATGCTGGGTATTCCTGCTGTTGTGGCAGGCGTTCCTAAAATCTGCGTTGTAACACCGCCCAACGAAGAAGGTGGATGTGATGATGCCATCTTGGCCGCTGCTAAAATCATCGGCATTACTGATATTTACAAAGTAGGCGGTATTCAGGCGGTTTCTGCTGTGGCTTATGGCACCGAAACCATTCCCCGTTGCCACAAAATCATCGGCCCCGGTAACTCTTATGCCACCGCCGCAAAGCGTGTTTTGGCCGGTCAGATTGACTCCGGTCTCCCTGCAGGCCCCAGCGAAGTGATCATTTTGGCTGACGAATTTGCCGATCCCGAAAAAGTGGCGCTTGACGTGATGATTGAAGCAGAACACGGTCCCGATTCTGCGGCCCTGCTCGTAACCCACTCTCGCGAACTGGTGGAAAAAGTGCTGCCCATCATCGAAAGACAGATGCCCAAACTCTCTGAAAAACGTCAGAGTTTCATCCGTACCAACTTTGAAACCTATGGCGGCGTGATTGTAACCGAAAGTCTCGCTGAATCTATTGATTTTGTTAACGATTATGCCCCCGAGCACATGGAAGTGATGACAAAAGATCCCTTTGCTGTTCTCGAGGATATTAAAAACGCAGGTGAAATCCTGCTGGGCGAATATACCCCCGTTACCCTGTGTAACTTCGTGTTGGGTCCCAACGCGATTCTGCCCACAGGCGGTTTTGCCAAAACCTATTCCTCTGTTTCCGTTATGGACTTTTTAAAACGTTCTTCCGTTGGCTACGCAAGCCGCGAAGGCTTTATGAACGTTCGCAAGTATGCCTCTAAAATCGCCCGTGTTGAAGGCTTTGATGCTCACGCACTGGCTGTTGAAGAAAGGAGCACTGAAGAATAATGAAAGAAACTGTTAAAGTGACTCGCACCACATCCGAATCCGTGATGACCGTTAAGCTGGATGCTTCCGGTCTGGCGGCAGATTACCGCAAAAAAATCAATACCCACGCGCCCTTTTTCTCACACATGATTGAACACATCGCTTGGCGCAGCGGTGTGACCATTGAAACCCAGCTGAAACTGGCTGATTTTACCTTAAATCACGTGATTTACGAAGATTTGGGTATCACCTTTGGTAAAGCAGCCCGCGAATTTATCTGGAGCAACAAAGCAGACGGTGCAACAGGCTATGGCGATGGTGTTGGCATCATCGATGAAGCCAAAGCAACCTGTGCCATCAGTTTTGAAGAACGTGCTTACTGCGATATTAATGCGCGCGCCATCAATATGCCTGCTGAAACAGAAAATGTTTTAAGCGAAGATCTGGTAACTTTCTTAGAAGGTTTCTGCCAGGGCGCTATGTGCACCCTGCACTTAGACATTGAAAAAGGCGTGAACGGTCACCACGTCTGGGAGGCGTCTTTCCGTGCATTCGGTATCGCCCTCGGTCGTGCTTTCTATTTAGACCCCGCCCGCAAGAACTTATCTTCCGGTGTGGCAGGCGCTGTGACCTTTACTGTTGAATAATAGGAGCAAAATCTTGAACGCACTACATTCTCTTTTAGACAAATATGATACCGTCCTCTTGGATATGGACGGGGTCATCACATCTGAGGCCATCTACTGGGATGCCGCCGCGCTGACGGTTTGGGAGCATCTTGCCAGCCGCCGTTACTTTGGCACAGAGGACATCGTTCCTGCCGAGGCAATGGAGCGGGTTGCCGACATCCGCAAAGAAGTGTTTTGCGATGATGAAACCATCCGTTTGGTTAAATCCCGTGGCGTAAACAACAACTGGGACCTCGCTTGGCTGGTGATCGGCATCGCTCTTTCGGAAAAAACCCGTGATTTTGCAAAAATTTTAGAGATTTTAAAATCTCTGCCCGAAACAGCGGTGGATATGTTCGCTGCTATGGCAGATATGCTCTCTGAAAAGGCGGGCTTTCCCATCGAGGCCGCCGCACATCACGGCAGCATCTGGACAAAGGTGCAGTATTCTTTTCAGGAATGGTTTTTAGGGAGTGAACAATTCCCGAAATATTGGGATTCACCTATGTTGCAGGAAGGTAAATCAGGGCTCAGCTTCCGCGAAGAGCCGCTGGTTTCCAAAGAACCGCTTCTCAAACTGCTTGCCGCTTTAGGCGAAAAAGTCCGTTTGGGCGTTGGCACAGGCAGACCGAGAGTTGAAGCGGAAACACCCCTGAAAAACTGGGGCATCTGGGAGGCCTTCTCCCCCGATGCGTTTGTGACCTATGGTGAAGTTCTCGCCGCACAAAATGCCCATCCCGGCGCCGTTCTAACCAAGCCCAACCCCTTTATGTTTTTAAAAGGTGCGCTGGGTAACACAGCCACAGATGATGACATCATCGGCGGCAACTTTAATAACGCCCCCTGCAAAAAAACGCTGGTTATTGGCGATGCGGCTTGCGATATGATTGCAGCTCATGCCGCCGGATGCGACTTTTTGGCAGTTCTCACCGGTATTGAAGGCGAGGCCGCCCGCGGATTTTTTGAAGCAGAAGGCGCAGATTATGTTTTTGGGAATATTTTAGAATTAATTTTATAATAATATAATGAAAATTATGAAGGAGGTAAACAAAATGGCAAATCAGGTAACAAAGGACACTATCATCATTGATGTTTTAAGAATGAACGAGGGTACTGCTAAGTTCTTCTTCGAAATCGGTATGCATTGCTTAGGTTGCCCCTCTGCAAGCGGTGAATCCATCGCTGAAGCTTGCGCTGTTCATGGCGAAGATGCAGACGCTTTGGTTGCTCGCATTAACGAATTTTTAGCAAGCGCTGAATAAGTCAAAAATTCTTGGTTGTTAACCGCAAAAACCCTATGGTTTTTGCGGTTATTTTTTTGCCTTTTTTCTCATACTGTAAAGAGGGCGAAAGCCCTAGATTTTACCTGGTTTTTCCTATATTGATAATCGATAATTTTTGTTGTGCTTTATTGCCTAAAAAAAGCCCCTTTTTTCGTGAAAAACCCGAACTTTTTTTCCTTGTTTTTACAGGTGGTTTTTGATATAATGATAATTGGTGAAAATTCGGAACTTTTCGTAGGTTTTGTCGAATATTTTGCCGAAATATACTTTAATTATTTCTTTTAATTATAAGTGTTTTTCAGTATCTTCTTAGGAGGTTTCATATGAGTATGAGTAGCAAACTGGCTGACCTCACCTCTCGTCGTGGTGCGATTGCACAAGGCGGCGGCGCTGAGCGTTTGGCCAAGCAACACGATGCCAAAAAATTAACGGCACGTGAAAGAATCAACCTGTTGTTTGATGGCGGCAGTTTCATCGAACTGGATGCCTTTGCAGGCGATGTGCCCTGCGATGGCGTAATTACCGGTTTTGGTACCGTGGATGGTCGCCCCGTTTTTGCCTATGCGCAGGACTTTACTGTTTTAGGCGGTTCTATGGGCAAAATCCATGGCGAAAAAATTGCCAAAGTCATTGATATGGCTGTTAAAACCGGTGCACCCATCGTGGCAATGCCCGATTCCGGTGGTGCACGTATTCAGGAAGGCAGCGATGCTCTTTCTGCTATGGGCTTAGTAATGAAAAAGACCGTTATGGCATCCGGCGTTGTGCCGCAGATTGCCGCAGTGATGGGCCCCGCCGCAGGCGGTAGCGCATCCCTTGCCTGCCTTTCTGACTTTGTGTTTATGACAAAGGAAGCATCCGGTCTTTATATGTCTGCTCCTTCTGTTATTAAAGGAAAGACAAATGCAGACATCGATGCAAAAGAATTAGGCGGCGCTATGGCAAACGCTGAAAAGAGCGGCAACTGTCACGTTGTTTGCGAAGACGATGCATCTTTAATTGCGGCAGTTAAGAACTTACTGTCCTACCTGCCCGCTAACAATTTAGAAGATGCACCCATCGTAGAAACCGACGATGTGAACCGCCTCTCCGAAGTGTTAGAAAGCGATGCACCCGTTGATATTAAAACCAAACTGGCAGAAGTTGCAGATGCAGGCAGTGTTTTTGAACTGGGCGCTTTTTATGGCCAGAGCATCGTAACTGCACTGGCTCGCATCGGCGGCATGACCGTTGGTTTTGTGGCAAACGCAGGCGGCGGCTTGATTTGTGCTTGCTGTGCTGAAAAGGCCACCCGTTTTGTTCGCTTCTGTGATGCATTTAACATCCCCGTTGTTTCCTTTATTGATATTGAAGGTTACGTGGCTGATGTTGAACAGGAATATAAAGGTCTGGCTCGCAAGATGGCGGCTCTTTCCTATGCTTATGCTGAAGCAACCGTGCCCAAGGTAAGCATCATTTCCGGCAGAGCTTACGGCAGCGCTTACATCGCAATGGGCAGCAAACACATCGGCGCTGATGTTGTTTATGCTTATCCCACCGCTGAAATCGGCGTTATGCAGGCAGAAGGCGCGGCAACCATTCTGTTTAAAAACAAAATGGCAGAAGCCGAAGACCCCATCGCCGCAAGAAAAGCTTTCGTAGAAGAATATAAAGAAACTTATGCAAATCCTTATGAGGCCGCTAAACACGGTTACGTTGACGATGTGATTGAACCTTCTTCCACCCGTCAGCGCGTTGCTGCCGCACTTTATATGCTGGCCGGCAAACGTGAAGTGCTCCCCTCTAAGAAACACGGCACCATGCCGCTGTAAGAAGGAGGCGCGTTATGATTAGTGCAGAAACATTAACTCAAGGTGGCGTGGTTGCTGTTATCGGTATCTGTACAGTTTTTGCTGTTCTGGCAATCCTCTGGGGCGTTTTGGAATTGATGCGTGTGGCTTTCACCGCAAAGAAAGCGCCTAAAAAGAAAGCCGAAGCAAAACCCGAACCTGTCGTTGCCCCCGCCGCTCCTGCCGCTACAGCAGAAGATGAGGGCGAACTGATTGCTGTGCTCACTGCCGCTGTGGCTTGTTGCCTCGGCAAACCGGCAAGCAGTTTAAACATCCGTTCTTACAGACGTATCGACAGCGGTACTCCTATCTGGAACAAATCCGCCCGTCGTGACAATTTAGTTTAAAATATTAAGGAGGACACTTCCATGAGAAAATTTATGATAAACGTTAACGGTAAATCCTATGAAGTTGAAGTTGAAGAAATCGGCGCAGGCGCAGTTTCTGCTCCCGTAGCCGCTCCCGTAGCAGCACCTGCAGCGCCCGCTGCAGCACCCGCCGCTGCTCCCGCTCCCGCACCGGCAGCTTCCGGCAGCCAGGGCGGCACACCCGTTACCGCTCCCATGCCCGGTACTATTCTGCGTGTTAACGCAAAAGTGGGCGATGCGGTTAAACGCGGTCAGGCCATCATCGTTTTAGAAGCTATGAAAATGGAAAACGAAATCGTTGCTCCTGAAGACGGTACCATTGCTTCCATCAATGTATCCCAGGGCGCTTCCGTTAACTCCGGCGATGTTCTGGCAACCTTGAACTAATGCGCTTTTGAAAGGATGATTTAGGTGAACTTATTCTTAGAAGGTATCGCCAGCTTCCTCCAAAGTACCGGTATTGCAAAAATCTTTGCCGCCACGGCTGATTCGCCGCTGGCTTTTGCCGGCATCGACTTTGGTACCATCGTGATGCTTGCGGTCGCCTGTGTTCTGATTTATCTCGCCATCGGAAAAGGCTTTGAGCCCCTTTTGCTCCTTCCCATTTCCTTTGGTATGCTTCTTGCCAACCTGCCCCTTTCCAACCTGATGCACAACGTTTTGTTCGTTGGCTCCGGTGAGGAACATTTTGTGATGGACTTTGGCAAGATTCTCCACGAAGGTGGACTACTTGACCTTTTATATTTAGGTGTTAAACTGGGTATTTATCCCTCTTTGATTTTCCTTGGTATCGGTACTATGACCGACTTTTCGCCCCTGATTGCAAACCCCAAAAGTTTGCTTTTAGGTGCTGCCGCTCAGCTGGGCGTGTTCGTTGCGTTCTTCGGTGCGCTGTTTTTAGGCTTCACCGTTTATGAAGCAATGGCAATCGGTATCATCGGCGGTGCCGATGGCCCCACAGCGATTTTGGTTACCAAAACTCTGGCACCCAAACTCCTGCCTGCTATTGCAATCGCGGCTTATTCTTATATGGCGCTGATTCCTATCATTCAGCCCCCCATTATGAAAGCCCTGACTACTAAAAAAGAACGTAGCGTTAAGATGGAGGTTCTGCGTCCTGTCAGCAAGCTGGAAAAAATCATTTTCCCCATCATCGTAACCATCGTTGTTGGTCTCATCGTGCCCGATGCTGTGCCTCTGGTTGGCTGCTTGATGCTGGGTAACCTGATTAAAGAATCCGGCGTGGCAGACCGTCTTTCCAAAACTGCGCAGAACGAACTGATGAACATCGTTACCATCTTCTTAGGCGTAACCGTTGGTGCAACGGCTTCTGCCGATACGTTCCTGCAGAAAGAAACTCTGTTTATCGTCGTGCTCGGTCTGGTGGCGTTCTCCATCAGTACCGCAGGCGGTTTGTTATTTGGTAAACTGATGTATGTTATTACAAAAGGTAAGGTTAATCCGCTGATTGGCTCTGCCGGCGTTTCCGCTGTTCCTATGGCGGCACGTGTGGCGCAGACCGTTGGTGCGAAAGAAGATCCCACAAACTTCCTTTTGATGCACGCTATGGGTCCCAACGTTGCGGGTGTTATCGGCTCTGCCGTTGCCGCAGGCGTATTCTTGGCCATGGCAAAAGTGCTCTAATCTAAGTGAAAGGAAATAATGCGATATGAATACAAAACCCGTTAAAATAACCGAAACCGCGCTTCGTGATGCACATCAGTCCCTGATTGCAACCCGAATGACCACCGCGGAAATTCTGCCGATTGTTGAAAAAATGGATAAAATCGGCTACCACTCTTTAGAAGCTTGGGGCGGCGCAACTTTTGATGCCTGCCTGCGTTTCTTAAATGAAGATCCCTGGCAGAGACTGCGCCAGATTCGTGACCGCGCAAAGAACACCAAACTGCAGATGCTGTTCCGCGGTCAGAACATTTTGGGCTACAAAAACTACGCAGATGACGTAGTTGAATACTTTGTTGAAAAGTCTCTGGCAAACGGTATCGACATCATCCGTATCTTCGATGCGCTGAATGATACCCGTAACTTAGAATGCGCTATCAAAGCCTGCCAGAGAGAAAAAGGTCACGTGCAGGGCGTTGTTTGTTACACCATCAGCGATGTGCACACCGTTGATTCTTTTGTAAAAATGGCAAAAGAATTAGAAGAACGCGGTGCTGACTCTATCTGTATTAAAGATATGGCAGGTCTGCTTCTGCCTTACACCGCTTACGAACTGGTTAAGGCAATGAAAGAAACCGTTAAGATTCCCATTCAGCTGCACACCCATTACACCTCCGGTGTTGCTTCTATGACTTACTTAAAAGCCATCGAAGCAGGCGTTGACGTTGTTGACTGTGCGATTTCTCCCATGGCGCTGGGTACTTCTCAGCCCGCTACCGAGCCTCTGGTAGCCTCCCTGCAGGGTACACCCTACGATACAGGTCTTGACCTCTCCGCACTGTCTGAAATCGCTGACTACTTCCGTCCTCTGCGTGAAGAATATTTGGCAAGTGGCCTCTTAAACCCCAAAATGCTGGGCGTTGATATTAACACCCTTCTGTATCAGGTTCCGGGCGGTATGCTTTCTAACCTTGTATCTCAGCTGAAGCAGCAGGGCAAGGAAGACAAACTGGAAGAAGTGTTAAAAGAAGTGCCCCGCGTACGTGCTGACCTGGGTTATCCGCCGCTGGTAACTCCCACCAGCCAGATTGTTGGTACACAGGCTGTTTTAAACGTTATCATGGGCGAACGCTACAAGATGGTAACCAAAGAAACCAAGGGTATCGTTAAGGGCGAATACGGTAAAACTCCCGTGGAAATCGATCCCGCATTTGCAAAATCCATCATCGGTGACGAAGAACGCATCACTTGCCGTCCTGCCGATAAAATCGCGCCTGAACTTGCTACCATGCGCGAAGGCATTAAAGAATACTTAGAACAGGATGAAGACGTTCTGTCCTATGCACTCTTTGATCAGGTTGCGGTTAAGTTCTTTGAAAAACGCCGCGCTGAAAAATATGGTTTAGATAGCGATCTTTTAGATATGGAAAATAAGGTTAATCCCGTGTAAGGATTCAAAGTAAAAGGCTGTGACGAGCGTCACAGCCTTTTTTTGTTGCTTGAAACACCTCATCCGTCGCCTTTGGCGACACCTTCCCCTCAAGGGGAAGGCTTTCGGCGGGAGCAACATTCGGCGGGAGCAAGCCCCCGCCCGCGAGAAAAGGGAGGCATTCGGCGGGAGCAAGCCCCCGCCCTACAAACAAAGGTCGAGGAGATTTAGGTGCCGAATGCGCAAACTGAGCCGAAGGGAACCCGAAGCTGTACTGTTGTACAGCGAGAGGCGAAGTTTGCACATAGCGCAAAGCATATAAAAAAGGCATCCGCAATGGCGGATGCCTTCATTTTTACTTGTAACCTGATGGTTTGGGCATTTTTTCGTTCGGCTTTCTTTGTTTTGCGCGTTCGGCGCTAAATCTACCGACCGACCGATTAATAACCCATGCCGCCGGGCATACCACCTGCGGGCATTGCCGGTTCGGGTTCGGGCTGATTTGCAACAACACTTTCAGTTGTCAGCACCATAGCCGCGATACTGGAAGCATTCTGCAGAGCAGAACGAGTTACTTTTGCAGGGTCAACGATACCTGCTTCCATCATATCAACATATTCTTCGGTCAGAGCGTTAAAGCCGATTTTATCGGGGCTGTTCTTCAGTTTTTCAACGATAACAGAGCCTTCGATACCTGCATTGAACTCAATCTGACGAACGGGTTCTTCCAGTGCTTTTAATACGATCATAGCGCCGGTCTTTTCGTCGCCGGTTAAGGTTTTGGTCAGTTCGTCAACCGCTTTGATAGCGTTAATGAATGCAGTACCACCACCTGCTACGATACCTTCTTCAACAGCGGCACGAGTTGCAGCCAGTGCATCTTCGATACGCAGTTTCTTTTCTTTCATTTCAATTTCGGTAGCCGCACCAACTTTGATAACAGCTACGCCGCCTGCCATTTTAGCCAGACGTTCCTGCAGTTTTTCTCTGTCGAAATCAGAAGTTGTGGTTTCGATCTGAGAACGGATCTGACCGATGCGGTTTTTGATTTCTGCCGCATCACCTGCACCGTCAACGATGATGGTGTTTTCTTTCTGCACTTTCACCTGACGAGCGCGACCCAGCTGCATAACGGAAGTTTCCTTAAGGTCAAGACCCAGTTCTTCGGAAATTACTTCACCGCCGGTTAAGATTGCGATGTCTTTGAGCATTTCTTTACGTCTGTCGCCAAAGCCGGGCGCTTTAACAGCGATACAGGTAAAGGTACCACGCAGTTTGTTAACGAGGAGGGTTGCTAAGGCTTCGCCTTCAACATCTTCTGCGATGATTAACAGTTTCTTACCCTGCTGAACAATCTGTTCGAGGCAAGGCAGGATTTCCTGAATGTTGGTGATTTTCTTATCGGTGATTAAAATGTAAGCATCGTCTAAAACAGCTTCCATTTTTTCGGTATCGGTTACCATGTAAGGAGAGATGTAACCTCTGTCAAACTGCATACCTTCAACCACTTCGGAATAGGTTTCAGCAGTTTTGGATTCTTCAACGGTGATAACGCCATCGTTGGATACTTTATCCATAGCGTCAGCAATCAGTTCGCCAACTTTATCGTCAGCTGCGGAGATTGCAGCAACACGAGCGATATCTTCTTTGCCTTTGATTTTTGCGCTGGATTTGATAACATAATCAACAGCGGTATCAACGGCACGAGCAATACCTTTTCTGATAATCATGGGGTTTGCGCCTGCTGCAACGTTCTTTAAACCTTCGCGAATCAGTGCCTGCGCTAACAGTGTTGCGGTTGTGGTACCGTCACCTGCTACATCGTTGGTTTTGGTTGCAACTTCTTTAACCAGCTGTGCGCCCATGTTTTCGAAGGGATCATCCAGTTCCACTTCTTTTGCGATGGTAACACCATCGTTGGTGATTAAGGGTGCGCCGAATTTTTTATCTAAAACAACGTTTCTGCCTTTGGGGCCCAGGGTAACTTTAACGGTATCTGCCAGTTTGTTAACGCCTGCCTCTAAGGCTTTTCTTGCGTCTTCGCCAAATTTAATATCTTTTGCCATGATTTATTTGCCTCCTTTAATTAGTCCACGATAGCCAGTACATCGCTCTGTTTTAAGATGATATACTCGGTGTCATCAAATTTAATTTCTGTACCTGCGTACTTACTGGTGATAACTTTATCGCCAACTTTAAGTTCCATTTTAACTTCTTTACCGTCAACCAGACCGCCGGGACCAACTGCAACGATTTCTGCCATCTGGGGCTTTTCTTTTGCGCCTGCAGTTAAGATGATGCCGCTTTTGGTGGTTTCTTCGGCTTCAATCATTTTAATAACGACTCTGTCGCCTAAAGGTTTGATGTTCATTGTGTATCCTCCTTGTTATGTTAAACATATCATTAACTCGTTATTAGCACTCTCGCTTCCCGAGTGCTAAGGTACTGTATTATCTTACTCAATATTTCACTTTTTGGCAAATATTATACGGTTTTAAATTTTTAAAATATCCCTCTCATACTTTCATATTCTCATAAATGCTCCCAAAATCTCCCTTTTGCTTTAAGTTGATAAATTTTGAGGAGTTTGATATACTATACATATACTGAAAATCTGATGAAAATGAGTGATTTTGTGGATTTTGATGTCATTGTAATCGGCGGCGGCGCTGCCGGACTGATGGCGGCAGGCACAGCGGCCTTTATGGGCGCAAAAACCCTGCTCCTTGAAAAGAATGAAAAAGCGGGCAAGAAACTGTTCATCACGGGCAAGGGTCGCTGTAATGTAACAAATGCGGCGCCTATCTCTGACTTTATGGAGCAGATTCCTGCCAACAACCGTTTTTTATATAGCGCCTTTTCTACATTTAATAATGAAGATATGCGTGCATTTTTACATAGGGCAAATGTTCCCACCAAGGTAGAGCGCGGCGGACGTGTGTTTCCCGAAAGCGATAAATCCTCTGATGTGCTCCGTGCCCTGACGGATTATGCAGGCGCCTCCCTGCGTCTGAAAACGAAAGTCACCGCTCTTTTAATGGAAGATGGTGGGGTTTGCGGCGTGAAAACTGCCGATGGCAAGCGCATCAATGCCAAAGCAGTGATCGTGGCAACGGGCGGTCTTTCTTATCCCCAAACGGGCTCCGATGGGGATGGCTATCGCTTTGCCGAGGCGGCAGGGCATACCATCGTTTCGCCCAAGGCATCTTTAGTCCCCCTAGAAACCAAGGAAAAATGGGCGAAGGAACTGATGGGTCTTTCCCTTAAAAATGTGTCGCTCACTGCTTTTGACCAAAAGAATTCTATTATATATGAAGAAAACGGTGAAATGCTCTTTACTCATTTTGGCATTTCAGGGCCTATGGTGCTCTCTGCCAGCGCTCATATGCGCGATTTTGCGAAGAATCACTATCGGGTTGAAATTGATTTAAAGCCCGCGCTGGATGAAGCCAAGCTCGATGCCCGTATTCTGCGGGATTTTGCCGAAAATCAAAACCGCGACTTTATCAACAGTTTAGATAAACTCCTGCCCCAGAAACTGATTCCCGTACTGGTGGAACTCTCGGGCATCGACCCCCGCAAAAAAGTTAATGAAATCACAAGGGCAGAGCGTCTTTCTCTGGTTTCCCTGTTAAAACACCTGCCCCTTTCCATCACAAAGCCCCGCCCCATCGCAGAAGCCATTATCACCGCAGGCGGCATCTCCACCAAAGAGATTGCGCCCAAAACTATGGAATCTAAAAAGGTTTCCGGACTTTTCTTTGCAGGCGAAGTGATTGATGTGGATGCCTATACAGGCGGCTATAATCTGCAGATTGCCTTTTCAACGGGCTATTTAGCAGGGCAAAGCGCGGCAGAAAAAGTTTTGTTTGAATAAATAATATTGAATCCCTCCACCGCTTACGCGGTCCCCCTCCCTCTAGGCGAGGGAGGCAAAAGAAGGAATCAAATGCTATGCATTTGTTCCAATTAGGGCCCCCTTGCCTAAAGGGGGCTGCTGAGCATCGCGAAGCTGGGGGATTCCTCTTTACCTCTTCCCCGAAAGGAGAATTTCCATGGCATTAACCGAAACAGCCGAAAAACAAGAGCGCGCCATTTTGGCCGGTGTTCACACGGGCTCAGGCGACGTTCTTTCCGATACAACTGAAGAATCTATGGCTGAACTTGAGCGCCTTGCCGATACCGCAGGTGCTATCACCGTTGGCACGCTGGTGCAGAACCGCCCCAGCCCCGAAAACGCCACCTATTTAGGCGAGGGCAAGGTGGAGGAACTCTTAGCCGCTTGCGAAAATCTAGAGGCCGACCTTGTGATTTTCGATTCCGAACTCTCTCCCATTCAGCTGAAGAACCTAGAAGCCACCTTAAAACGCCGCGTCATCGACCGCAGTATGCTGATTCTCGACATTTTCGCGGCCCACGCCCTCTCCCGTGAGGGTAAAATTCAGGTGGAACTGGCACAGCTTAAGTACATTATGCCCCGTCTGATTGGCGTTGGCTCCCAGATGTCCCGTCTTGGTGCGGGTATCGGTACTCGTGGTCCCGGTGAAACACGCCTGGAGACCGACCGCCGTCACATCCGCCGCCGCATCCATCATCTGCAGGAAGAACTGGCGGAAGTCCGCAAGCACAGAGCCCTGCTCCGCGAAGGCAGAAAGCAGACAAACGCCATCACCGTTGCCATTGCAGGCTACACCAACGCAGGCAAATCCACCCTTCTGAATCAGCTGACCGGCGCCGGAATTCCTGCCAACAACCGTCTTTTTGACACCCTGGACACCACCTCCCGGCAGCTGACCGTCTCCGACAATCTGGACGTGATCCTCAGCGATACCGCCGGCTTCACCTCCAAGCTGCCCCAGCATCTGGTGAATGCC
>JAZOLH010000086.1:0-23681 GCA_045652815.1 Clostridia bacterium | reverse complement strand
CCTGCTTTCTGATGACGGTTGGCGAGATGGCAACGGTGACGGTGTGTTTGAAAAAGAAGTATATGGTGAAACCGCCCAACTTTCGCTTTCTATTTTGGTAAACAGTGAAAATCAGATTCGTGTTAAACTGGCAGAAAAATTAAAAGATTATTTTAAAGAAATCGGTGTTCCTGCAACGGTTGCTTCGGTTTCCTTTGAGGAATATAAAACTCGCATCAGTGAAAAGAATTATGACGTCTTTATTGGTTCTGTTTCCATCAGTGATAACTTTGATTTGGATTTTCTGCTTAGAACCGATGAAAATGTGTGCGGTATTTCGGATGAAAGAGTAGACCAGTTGCTGACAACTTTACCCCTAGGACAAGCAGAAACACAGAAACTGGCAACCTATCACAATCTCTGCGAACTTATGAACAGCAAGATGTTTTTTGTCGGTCTTTACTTTGAAAATAAGCAACTGATTTTTGATGAACGCCTAAAAGGTGAGATTACACCTTCTGCCACAGATGCTTTTTATGGCATTGAGGAATGGTTTTTATCAAAGTGATGTAGTGCTCGTGTAACATAAAAGTAAAATATTAGAGATTGAACTGTAACCATTGACATGGTATAATGATAGTAGCGTATTATCTATTTTTACGTGTATTATGTTCTCAAATATTTTAATATGGAGGGAAAACAAATGAAAAGAACAAAAATTTTGTCTTTGCTTCTGGCTTTGACAATGCTGCTTTCTTTAGCAGTTGTGCCCGCAAGTGCAGCAGAATTTACTGATGTTAACAAAAACTATCAGTATTATGATGCAATTCAGAACTTAGTTTCTCGCGGTATCATCAACGGTTATGAAGATGGCACTTTCAAACCCGAAGCAACCATTACCCGTGCAGAATTCTGTAAGATGGTTATTTATGCTATCGGTCACGAAACTCTGGCAAACACAGCAGTTTCCACAACCGGTTTCCCCGATGTTGACCCCACTCACTGGGCAGCAGGCGCTATCAAAGCAGCGTATGATATGAAAATTATCAACGGTTTTGAAGATGGCACTTTCAGAGCAAATGAAAACGTTACATATGACCAGGCAATCAAAATGGTTGTTTGTGCGAAGTACGACAAGTTCGCTGAGCTGGCTAGCGAAAATGGCGGTTTCCCCAAAGGTTACAGAAGCATCGGTACCAAATACGGTTTCTTAAAGGATATCGTAGATGGTGTTTACAATAGTGCTGCAAAACGTGGTACTATCGCAAAATTGATGGACAACATGATTGACATCGACCTGTCTAAGTACACCGATGACCCGACTATCGTTGAACCCGACCAGGAAGAAGAAATCAAAGGTCAGATTATCGCAGTTCCCGGCGCAACCTTAGAAGGTTCCGACGCGGCTAAGAACACCGTTAAAATCCGCACTGCAAGCGAAGGCGTTTTAACTTTCAGCACCAAGAATATGTCCGGCGCAAGCAAACTGCTTTCTATGCTGGGTAAACGTGTTGTTGTTCTTTACGAAGAAAAATCCGGCTCCGATATGCCGTCTATCACAAGCATTAGAGAACAGAGCGGCAAAAATGAAGAAATCGTTCTGGATATGGATGCTATCGATTTCCCCCTGTCCGGCAATACTGTTGAATACGAAGATGAAGACGGCGATACCGATAAATTCACTGTTGACAGCGATGTTAAGGTTATGTACAACGGTAGTGCAACCGATACCGAACTGTTTGACCTGTTAAATGACAACAGAGAAAACAGCGGTTCCATTCGCTTCCTGTTCACCTCCGGTGACACAAGTGATGCTGCCGACGTTGTATTCGTTACCATTTACGAAAACTATCAGGTAACTTCTGTTACCAACAACACCAAAACTATCCGTGTAACCGATGGTACTACAGTTTCTTCCTTTGTTTTAGATGAAGAAGAAAGAGGCAAGAACATCACCATCACAAGAGATGGTAACGTTGTTGACTTTAGCACTATCACCAAGAATATCATCGTTTCTATCGCAGTTGATGAATCCGGCGACTACATTCAGGTGCTTCTTGGTAAAGCTCCCTTCAGTGGTACAGTAACTGCTGTTGTTGCAGGCGAAGGTACCATTAGCGTTGGTGGCAAATCTTATGAATTTGCAAATGAAGATATCATGAATGATGATATCGTTGCAGGTAGCTACGTTAAGGTTTACTTAGATGCCTTCGGTAAGATTGCAAAATATGAACTGCAGGCTGCAAGCAGCAACCATACATACGCTTACCTGACCGGCATCAGAGATGTAGCGGAAGATGCGTTTGAATCTGAAATTAAAATCAGCGTGATTAACCTGAACGCAACCACCGTTAAGTTCTCTACCTACACTCTGGCTAAAACCGTTAACATCAACGGTTTGAACTATAACACAACCACAAGTTTTGATACAATTGAAGAACTCTTGATTGAACAGGCAGCTGAATATGTTGTTGATGATTTTGGTGCTCCTGAAGGTACTGTTTATCAGCCTATTAAATATAGCACAGACAGCAACAAGAGAATCAACAGCATCTTAATCGGTAAAGAAGATGCAACTGATGCAGATCTTAAAGTTCGTGTTGAAGAAAATATTAAATGTACCACAAACCACACTGAACTGAACAACATCTACACTCTGTCTTCTTCCACCTTCGTTCTCTTTGTTCCCGAAGATGATGAAATGCTGGCAGACGCTGATAGCTTCTTAATCAGAAAGGGTAATTCTTCCGGTCTGGTTAAGAATGAAACCTATAATGTTCTGCTGGTTGACAACAACAACTCCGGTACTCCCAAAGTTGCAATCGTTTACAAAGATATGAGCGGTGCAGAAGCAATCACTGCAGGTGACTGGGTGAAAGCAGAACCCGTTATCGTAACCGGTAGAGGTACTGACCAGAATCAGGATTCTTACATCAGAGTTCGTGTTCCCGGCGCAGTAGAAGACACACTGGTTTATGACACAGACAAAGCATTCTACAACAGTGTTCAGAAGGGCGACATCATCCGCTACATTGCAGATACTGCTAACAAGAAGATTGATGCTTTGGAAATCGTTGTTAGAGCAGAAGATCTGTACGGTGATGAAGATGAAACCGTATTCGTTAAGGTTGGCGCACACAACGCAGCGGGCACCTGCACAATGGTTGGTGCAGCAGGCGGTTACGCTAAGATGATTCGCGAAGGTGAAACCAACCACACCAGCCCCAACGCTTCTATGTCCTTGATGGCAGGTGTTGTTTACAAGGCAAACACCGGTTCCAACGGCTTCTGGGTAGCATTTGATTATGATATGCTGGATGACGATGGCGAAGAATGGACAGAAGCTGGTCTTGGTGGCGCTGAACTGATCAACAAAATGACAGTTGATGATAGCACCAAGGTAATCTGCATGAACATGAAAGCAAACGGTTCCTTCGATTCTTACGATGAAATCAGTTACAGCGAACTGGGTGCATATGTGATTGACAGCACAACAACAGACCTTGCTAATGCTGACAGAGTATTTGTTTACAGAAGCAGCACCAAGGCAAAAATGATTTTTGTTTTCAGAGCAATGAATTAATCTGATAACGAAGAACCCGAAACCATTTGGTTTCGGGTTCTTTTTTTATTTCTTTTCAAAAGCGTCAGTCAATTTTTTTACTGCCTTTTTCTCAATGCGAGATACGTAAGAACGGGAAATCCCCAGTTTTTTTGCAATACGATGCTGTGTGATTGGTTTGCCTGACAGACCGTAGCGCATCATGATAATCTCTCGTTCTCTGTCGGTGAGTGCGGTTTTCATATGACCATATAGTTTTTTGGTATCCATATTCAAATCGGCTTTTTCCGAAACATCTTCATCTTCGGCTGTTAAAATGTCTATAAATGTGATTTCGTTACCATCGGTATCGTGGCCTAAACATTCGTGCAGAGATATTTCTTGTTGCAGTTTTTTAGATGCACGCATATACATCAAAATTTCGTTTTCAATGCATCTGGCGGCGTAGGTGGCTAGTTTAACGTTCTTTTTGTTATTAAAGGTCTGAACAGCCTTTATAAGCCCCACAGTACCGATGGAAACCAAGTCCTCCTGATCTGCGCCGGGGATTTGTGTGTATTTCTTTGTAATGTGGGCAACTAAACGCAGGTTATGCTCAATTAACTTGTTTTTAGCGTCTTCGTCACCGCTACGCCAGCGTTCTAAAAGACGGGCTTCCTCTTTTTCAGAAAGCGGTTTGGGGAACGAGGAAGCATTGCCTGAGATATATCCAAAAAGAAAAGGCACAAAGGGAGCAAAAGATAGCAGAAACAGCCAAATGGCAGAAAACATATAAACACCTCCGAGACAGATGTTTAATGTATATGAGACTGTTTTTGAGAACTTGCAAGTACAAAAAAAGACCTTACTACAAAAGTAGCAAGGTCTTTTGTCTTTTATTATCTATGGCGGCGTTTGATGTAAATCACAATGCCTGCAGCCAGCAGAGCAAGGGGAATCACAACAATCAGAACAACCAGCCAAGTCCAGAACTGTGTGGTGGAGAGAAGCATCTGACCGCCGGGAAGTTCTTTACCACGGATGGTGATGGAGGTTTCGCCACCGTTCATCCAGGACAATGTATTCAGCAGCAGGTCTTCGTTGGCAAAACGGGTGTCAACTGCCAGACTGTCATAGGTCATAACAGAACCGCAAACAGTTAAATATGCGGTGTAAATATCGTTTGAGTTGGGATCGGCTGCCTGTCTGGTTGCCGCCATCATAATATCAAAAGGACCTTCTTCATCGCCTGCAGATTTTTGCATTGTTCCACCATCTTGGAGAACGCCAACACTTTCCTTGGCATATGAGGAAGAAGAGCTTGTGAGCAGGGTGTTAACAGCCGTTACGGTTGTGGGTTTTGAAGGAGAAATAGAGAAACTGTTTGCAGGGCCATAACCGATACGTTTGTTAGATTCTAAAATGGGAGCGGTCACATCGTGTTCGGAAACGTTTGCCAGCATATAGTGGCTGTTTTCAACGGTCTGGTCAAGCACCACATTGTTGTGGCGGATAATGCCCCAGTCGTCTTCTAAATAGGTCTCAAGATTCGTAAGATTTTCACCACCATAGATGGGGTCAAAATACAGTTTAACGTTACCGCCACGATCGAAGAATGCATCGAGTTTTTCGATTTCGCCAAGGGAGAAGTCTGTCTGAGGCGCACTGATAATCACAACAGCCTTGTTATCATCAGGCAGTTCCTCGGTTAACAAATCAATCTCTGTCACATCGTAGCCACCGGTTTTAATCAGGTTAAGGGTTTCTTCGGTGAGGCGCTCTTCGTGACCTGTTGTAAAGTAAACGGTGGAGCGGGTGATACCGTCAATAAAACCTGCAAGTTTAGATGTTACGAGGCGTTCAATATAACTGAAGCCATCCTGACTGAAAAACTCGGCAGAGTTAACGAATTCGTGTCGCTCACCTTGTTTAATCAGTAGGGTACCGATGCTCATTTCCATGAATTCATCCATATAGGCCTGCACTTCGGCGGGATTTTTGATAACATCCACTTCACGTACGGTGATCAAGGAGTTACGCTGAGAGTATTTGTTCAACAGATTATTGACCAAAGAGAGTGTTTCGCTTTCTTCGCCGGTTGTTAAAATGATGATATCGGTAGGCTCATCAATCTGGTCAACAATTTTCTCAGATTCGGCGGTTAAATCGTAAATCTGACCTTTGGTAAAGTCGATTTCTAAAGAAATCTTATCGTTAAGTGCAATTAAAATGGCATTTAAAAGGAGAACGATGATAATCGCACCAACGATGAATACTTTTGAATTTAATGAATAACGGGATTTTTTACTGTTCATTTTCTTCATCCTTTCTGCGATTATTTCCAGCGTCTTCTTTCAATCACGCTGATGGTTAAAAAGACAAATAAGGCGGCTAAACTCAGGAAATAGAAAACGGGAACAATGTTCAGCGTACCTAAAGTAAAGTCATAGAGACGATTGTTGATAGAAATGAAATTCATCAGCCAATCAAGACCTTTGCCCAACCAGGAGAACATACCGGTTAAAATCTCTGTGAACTGAATGTTCATACCACCTAAAAACCACAGGAAGAAGATAATGGCAAGGGTGGAAACAGCGGCAATAACCTGACTTTCTGTGATGGAGGATAAGAACATACCCATCGCTACAAAGAAAAGGCCTAACAGGAAAATGCCAAGATAACCGATTAAGCATTCTGCCACATCAGGCGTGCCATAGAAGGACATAATGGGCAGGAATAACATGGTGATTAAAACGCCGATGAAAAGCAGAGAAGATGCAGCTAAATATTTACCCAGCACGATCTCGTGAACACGGACAGGCGCTGTTAAAAGAAGCTGATCCGTCTTGCTTTTTCTTTCTTCAGAGAAAAGGCGCATGGTTAAAACAGGAATAACAAACACAAACATGAGGCTCACATTGGAGAAATAGTTTGTCATTGAAGTTTGCAGAGCGTTCATATTAATAAACACAAAAAACAGAGAAGAGAAGAAGATAAAGGCGCTTAAAAAGATGTAGCCGATGGGAGTGGAAAAATAGGCACGAAGTTCACGTTTTAAAATGGCTATCATTCTGCGTCGCCTCCTTCCTTACTTTCGCTGACGGAAGATGTTGCAACAAATTCAATCTCATTTTCATCAACATCGGCAGCAAAGGAACCTGCATTGGTTTTGGTTACTTCTAAGAAAATATCCTCTAAGGACATATCCACAGCCTGCAGAGAGAGCATAGGCAGATTTGCTTTGGCAAGAGCTGCGAAAATTAGCGGACGAACATCAACGCTGGGCGCGGATTCGATGATAAAGTCCATAGTGCCTGCTTCTTTGCGGCCTAAGGATTTAACATATTCAATGCCATCGATGGATTCCAAAACATCCAGAATGCTACGTTCATCACCTGCGACACGAAGCTGGAATTTATTTTCGTTAGAAATGGATTTACCCAAGTTTTCAGGGGTGTCACCTGCAACCAAACGACCGTCGTTAATGATGATAACACGCTCGCAGATGGCGTTCACTTCCTGCAGAATGTGGGAAGAGAGAATAACCGTATGGTCACGTCCCAGTTTTTTGATAACGGAACGGATTTCGATAATCTGTTTGGGGTCAAGACCAACAGTGGGTTCGTCCAGAATCAAAACTTCAGGATTACCAACCATAGCCTGCGCAAGACCCACACGCTGTTTATAACCTTTGGAAAGGTTACCGATCAAACGATTCTCAACGTGAGAGATTTTAACGGTTTCGCAAATTGCAGACAGATGTTTTTCGCGGTCTTCCTTTACTTTTTTAAGGTCATACACGAAATTCAAATATTCTTTTACGGTCATATCCATATAAAGCGGGGGCAGTTCAGGAAGATAACCGATTTTTTTCTTAGCTTCCACGGGGTTATCCAAAATATCAAAGCCATCAATGGTAACAGAACCGCTGGTGGCAGAGAGATAACCTGTCAGTATGTTCATAGTTGTTGATTTGCCGGCACCGTTAGGACCTAAGAAACCAACAATTTCACCTTTTTTGATAGAGAAGGAAATGTTATCAACGGCAAGGTGATTGCCATATTGTTTTGTCAGATTTTTAATTTCAATCATCAAAGTTCCTCCCAAGGTTTGTTTCACCTATGATTGTATCATATTGTGGGGAATAATTGGTGAATAAAGTGTAAATTTTCAGCAGGAGCGATATTGCCCCTGCTGAAAAGAGAATGTGTTATTAGATTAAGTCATCCAGTTTCAGATGCAGTTCTTTTAACTGTTTGGGCGCAACAGTACCCGGAGTTTCGGTCATCAGTTCAGATGCATCTTTCACTTTCGGGAATGCGATAACGTCACGGATGGAGTCGCGACCTGCCAGCAGCATAACCAGACGGTCAAGACCGTAAGCCATACCACCGTGCGGGGGAGTACCATAGCGGAACGCATTCATTAAGAAGCCAAACTGTTCCCAAGCTTCTTCTTCGGAGAAGCCGAGGGCTGCAAACATTTTCTGCTGCAGATCTGCATTGAAGATACGCAGAGAGCCACCACCAACTTCAGTACCGTTAAATACCATGTCGTATGCCTTAGCGTGTGCACGTTTGGGATCTTCGGTGAGAAGCGGAATATCTTCTTCAACAGGCATGGTGAAGGGATGGTGTTTAGCCACATAACGTTTTTCTTCTTCACTGTACTCAAACAGCGGGAAGTCGGTAACCCACAGAAGGTCATATTCATCTTTCTTCAAGAGGTCAAAACGACGAGCCAGTTCCAAACGCAGGTTGCCTAAAACATCGTAAACGATTTCATTTCTGTCAGCAGCGAACATAATGATGTCGCCGGGCTGTGCATCCATCTTGGTCAGGATTGCATCAATTTCTTCCTGAGTTAAGAACTTGGTTACGGGAGACTTGAGTTCATCTTCGCAAACGTTAATCCAAGCCATACCTTTTGCTTTGTAAATTTTAACAAAGTCGGTCAGTGCGTCAAGGTCACGACGGGACAGTTTAGCGTTACCGCCTTTGCAGTTAATCGCACGAACGCTGCCGCCTTTTGCGATAGCATCGGTAAATACTTTAAAGCCGCAATCTTTAACGATGTCGGACAGGTCAACCAGTTCAAAACCAAAACGGGTATCGGGTTTATCAGAACCGAAACGGTCCATAGCTTCCTGATAGGTCATACGACGGAAGGGGGTAGGCAGGTCAACACCCAGCACTTCTTTGAAGACCAGTTTCATAAAGCCTTCGTTTACTTCCAGAACGTCATCAATGTTAACGAAAGACATTTCAAGGTCGATCTGAGTGAATTCGGGCTGACGGTCAGCACGCAGATCTTCGTCACGGAAGCATTTAACAATCTGGATATAGCGGTCCATACCGGACAGCATCAGAAGCTGTTTATAAAGCTGGGGAGACTGGGGCAGGGCATAGAAGTGACCGGGATGTACACGGCTGGGTACTAAGTAGTCACGAGCACCTTCGGGGGTGGATTTTGTCAGCATAGGAGTTTCGATTTCCAAGAAACCCTGACTGTCAAAATAGTCACGAGCCAGTTTCGCTACTTTGTGACGCAGTTCCATAATGCGCTGCATATCGGGACGACGCAGGTCTAAATAGCGGTATTTTAAACGAACTTCTTCACGAACGTTACTGTTTTCTTCGATGTAAATCGGCGGGGTTTCTGCCTTAGACAGAATGCGCAGTTCTTTTGCTTTGATTTCAACCCTGCCGGTGGGCACTTTATCATTTACGGTTTCAGCATCACGCATAACCACTTCGCCCACAACAGCCAGTACATATTCACTGCGGATCGTGTCTGCTTTTTCAAACATTTCCTTATCGGTATCAACATTGAACACAACCTGCACGATACCGGAACGGTCACGAAGGTCAACGAAGATAACGCCGCCTAAGTTACGATATACCTGAGCCCAACCCATAACGGTTACTTCCTGACCCACATGTTCTTCGCGCAGAGTGCCACATTTGTGAGTTCTTTTCAGTCCTGTAATAGTTTCCATTTACTCCAATCCTCCAAGCTGTTTAAAAAATTTTGCTAAAGCGCTAAGTTCAACTTCTGTTGTTTCACCGTTTGCCATGTTTTTAAGTTTCGCACGGCCTTCGGCAATTTCGTTGTCGCCCAGCACTGTTGTATATTTTGCGCCGATTTTATCAGCATATTTCATTTGGGCTTTAACACTGCGGTTCATATAATCTCGTTCAACCGCTACGCCTTCTTTTCGCAGATTAAATGCTAAATTCTGAACGAAAAGGTTAGCGCTTTCGCCGATGTGACCGAGATAGAGGTCCACGGTTTCGTGTCCGCCCAAATCAATTTCTAAATTATCTAAAAGAAGCAAGAGACGCTCAAGCCCCAGACCAAAGCCAACAGCGGGCATTTCCGGTCCGCCCAGTTCGGCAACCAAACCGTTATAACGACCACCACCGCAAACGGTGCTCTGTGCGCCGATGTCCTTAGAAACAATTTCGAACACGGTACGGGTGTAGTAGTCAAGACCGCGAACGATGGTTCCATCCACGGTGTAGGGAATGTTCATAGCATCGAGAGCCGCACGGAGTTCGTTAAAATGAGTCTCACAGTCGGGACAAATATTATCCAGAAGAATGGGAGCGTTATTATAAATCGCTTTGCATTCTTGAGACTTACAATCCAAGATACGCAGAGGATTCTTTTCATAACGCTGACGACAGGTTTCGCACAATTCGCCAAGATGGGGTTTAAAGAATTCTCTGAGTTTTTCATTATAGGCCTTGCGGCAGGTGGGACAGCCGATGCTGTTGATTCTGAGTTCAACACAGTCAACCGTCAGGCGACGGAATAAATCCAGTGCCAAAGAGATAACTTCTGCATCCAGTGCTGCACTTTCTGAACCGAACACCTCAACACCAAACTGATGGAAAGCACGCAGACGACCTGCCTGAGGCTTTTCATAGCGGAAGCAAGGGGTGATGTAGTAAAGTTTTGCGGGCAGAGCCTGTGCATAAAGAGAATGTTCCACCAAACTGCGAACAACGGAGGCTGTGCCTTCGGGGCGCAGGGTGATGCTTCTGTCACCTTTATCCAAAAAGGTGTACATTTCTTTCTGTACAACGTCGGTTGTTTCACCCACACCACGCTCGAACAACTCTGTATGTTCAAACACGGGGGTTCTGATTTCGTGATAGCCGAAATCATTACAAAGGTCACGGATAGTGCGCTCTACACTGTGCCATTTATAAGACTCGTTAGGCAGCACGTCATGGGTGCCTCTTGGTGCCTTAATTTCCATATTTTTTGACTCCAATCTGATTGCCGGTTCAAAGAGAACAAGCAGTGAATTTTATGATTTCATCGTATGATGGAATGTGTCGTTTAACGACTGTGCCACACTGCACAAAAGCAAATTATGGCATATCTCTATACATTATAACACATCTTTTTTTTAAATGCAAATATTTATTATAAAAAAGTAGATATTTTTTCAGAAAAAAAAGATAATATATTTTGGGTGGATTTATTGAAATATATTGCGGGTTGTGGTAAAATAATATCATTATGATTTGTATTTTCCGGAGGGTTCAAAAATGAGAAAACTAGCAGGACTTTTGCCCGAAAAGGTATTTGAATTTTTTGAAGATTTAACACAAATTCCAAGAGGTTCCGGCGATATGGAAAAAGTAAGCCAATATTGCTTGGATTTTGCTGAAAAAAAGGGACTCTCTGCCTTTCGTGACGAGACAAACAATGTTGTTATTTACAAAGATGGCACAAAAGGATACGAGCAGTCTGTGCCCGTGATTCTGCAGGCTCATATGGATATGGTTTGCCAAAAAGAAGAGGGCATTGAGATTGGTTTTAAAGAAGATGGTCTCGATGTTTATGTTGAGGGTGATTTTGTTAAAGCCCGTGGCACAACTCTTGGCGCTGATAATGGCATTGCGGTGGCTATGGCGCTTGCAATTTTAGATGATGATACCTTAGAACATCCGCCCATTGAAGCAGTGTTTACCACAGATGAAGAAATCGGTATGTATGGTGCTTTTGGACTAGATATGAAAAAACTTTCCGGCAAAAAAATGCTGAATATTGATTCATCTGAAGAAAATACCGTCATTGTTTCTTGTGCAGGGGGTACGGATATCAACATTTCCTGCAAAATGACGAAGAAAAAAGCCTTTGGAAGAGCGGTTAAATTAACCCTGAGCGGATTAAATGGCGGTCACTCTGGTATTGAGATTCATAAAGGACATACCAATGCCGATATCCTTTTAGGCCAGATTTTAAGCGGTGTTCAAGATTGTGAAGGATTTTGCCTTGTCAGTGCAAATGGTGGTGACAAGGGGAACGCCATTGCACGTTTTTCAGAAGCTGTTTTTATGGCGACAGATACGGATGCAGTTATTAGCGCAATAAAGGAAAAAGCAGAAGCGGTAAAAGAAGAAATTATTGAAAAAGAACCTGCTTTTTCTTATGAAGTTTCTCTTTTGGATGAAGCGGAATATGAAGTATGCCCCAAAGAAGTAGGAAAGGGTTTGTTGGAACTGTTAACAACCGTTCCCAACGGTGTTTTAACCATGAGTGCCGATATTGAAGATCTTGTGGAAAGTTCCTGCAATTTTGGCATTTTATCGACAAAAGACAATGAAATTTTTGCTCTGATTTCTGTTCGCAGCAACAAAGAGAGTGAAAAGGAACGCTATGTAAACGATATTATGGAAATCGCAAGAAACTGTGGATTCGATGCAACGGTTTCAGGTTCCTATCCCGCTTGGGAATTTAAAAGTGATTCTGCTTTGCAGGAAATTTATAAAAAAGAATTTGAAACGGTTGTTGGTTACGTGCCATATGTAAAAGCCGTTCATGCTGGTCTTGAGTGTGGTATTTTTACATCGGGCATAGAAGGTCTTGACTGCATTTCCATCGGCCCGAACATTTTCGATATGCACATTCCCGCAGAGTGTGTCTGCATCTCGTCAACTAAGAAAGTTTATGATGTTGTTTGTGCTGTTTTAAAAGCTTGCAAATAAGAAGAAAACCTCTTGCATTTTATGTCGGATTCTGCTACAATTATATGTAAGAAAAGCCGAAGAATCGGCTGATTGGAGATACTATGGAAAACCAAAACAAGTTTAAACCTTATGTTCCGGCAGAAAAAGTAACGCCGGAAATTACAATAACATCCATCGTGATGGGCATTTTGCTTGCAATTATTTTTGGTGCGGCTAATGCATATTTAGGTCTCAGAGTAGGTATGACGGTTTCTGCCTCCATCCCTGCGGCTGTTATTGCTATGGGCGTTATCCGCGTCGTTATGAAAAAGAATTCCATTCTAGAAAGCAATATTGTGCAAACAATTGGTTCTGCCGGTGAATCTGTTGCGGCGGGTGCTATTTTCACTTTGCCTGCGCTGTTCTTGTGGGCGGCGGAAGGTAAAATGGATAAACCGGGTATTTTGTCAATCACTTTGATTGCACTTTTAGGCGGTTTGCTGGGCGTGTTCTTTATGGTGCCTCTGCGTAATGCTCTGATTGTGAAAGAGCACGGTGTTCTGCCTTACCCTGAAGGCACAGCTTGTGCCGAAGTGCTCCTTGCAGGTGAAAAGGGTGGTGCAAATGCCTCCACGGTATTTGCCGGTATGGGTTTTGCTGCATTATTTAAGTTTATTATTGATGGCTTGAAACTGGTTGCCGGCGAAATTTCCGTCAGCGTCAAAGGTTTTGCAGGTGAAATCGGTACACAGATTTATCCCGCCGTTATGAGTGTTGGTTATATCTGTGGCGCCAGAATATCATCTTATATGCTTGCGGGCGGTGTTGTCAGCTGGCTGGTTTTAATTCCCTTAATCGTTTTGTTTGGTGAAAATATTGTGCTGTATCCCGGAACTGAGTCCATCGGTGCTATTTTTGCATCAGGTGGCGCAAGTGCTATCTGGAGCACCTATATCCGTTATATCGGTGCGGGCGCTCTGGCGGCAGGCGGTATCATCAGCCTCATTAAATCTTTGCCTCTGATTGTAACAACTTTCCGTGGTGCAATGAAGAGTATGAAAGGCGTTCAGGCAACGTCCGGTGAGCGTACCGATAAAGATATCAGCCTGAAAGTTGTCCTTGTTTCCATCGCTATTTTAACTGTTTTGGTATGGCTGGTGCCTGCCATTCCCGTATCTTTCTTAGGTGCGGTTATTGTGGTTGTATTCGGCTTTTTCTTTGCAACGGTTTCTTCTCGTATGGTTGGTCTTGTTGGTAGTAGTAACAACCCTGTTTCCGGCATGGCAATCGCTACACTTTTGATTACAACTCTGCTTTTAAAAGCAACCGGCACACCCGGAATTGCAGGTATGATCAGTGCCATTTCTATCGGTTCTATCATTTGTATTGTTTCTGCTATTGCAGGTGATACATCTCAGGATTTAAAAACCGGTTATCTCTTAGGTGCAACACCTAAAAAACAGCAGATTGGCGAAATTGTCGGCGTTGTGGCATCAGCCCTTGCCATTGGTGCAACCCTTTACCTTTTAGATGCGGCTTGGGGCTTTGGCTCTGAACAGCTGGGTGCACCGCAGGCAACTTTGATGAAGTTGATTATCGAAGGTGTTATGGAAGGTAATTTGCCTTGGGCACTGGTGTTTACCGGCGTATTCATTGCTATTGCAGTTGAAATTGTCGGCATTCCTGTTCTGCCTTTTGCCATTGGTGTTTATCTGCCTGTTCAGTTAAATGCCTGCATTATGGTGGGTGGTCTGGTGCGTTTAGCCCTTGACAAACTCAAAAAAGATAAAGAAGAAAAAGATGCGATTGTTAATGATGGCATTTTGTTCTGTTCCGGTATGATTGCAGGCGAAGGTTTAGTTGGCATTTTGCTTGCACTTTTGGCGGTGTTCGGCATTGATAAGATCTTTGATTTATCTGCCCGTTTCGGTATTCCTGCTGCGGCTTCCAATATTGGTGGCTTAGTTCTCTTCGGCATCACTGTGCTGACAGTTTTAAGATTCTCTCTCTGGAAAAAACGGAGTAAATAAGATGAAAAAACAAGCAGAAAATTACTTGGAAAGAAAGCCCAAAAGGGCAGAACATATCGGTTGGACAGCGGATGATACAGGCGTTGTGACGCTTTCGGTAGAAAATAAAGGTTTTTTTAACCGCATCTGTCAGAAACTTTTGAAAAAACCACCCGTCAGTTATGTTCACTTGGATGAAATGGGAAGTTTCATTTGGCCTCTTTTGGATGGCGAACAAGATATTGTTGCCCTGGGTGTTTTGGTGAAAGAAAAGTTCGGAGAAAACGCCGAACCGCTGTATGAACGTTTGGCTCAATTCTTTCAGATTTTAGATAGTTATGGCTTTATCTGCTGGGCTTAATATGACTTCAATTGCGGATGCAATGTAATAAAAGGAGGATGGTTATCATGGCTCTGTTTAAAAGCAAAGCGAAACCTGAAACAAAAAAAGAAGTTAAGGAAAAAAGTAACGAAAAACTGATGAGAAGGCTCATTATCACAGCGGCAATTTTGGCCTTGGTAGTGGGTGCGGTTGCTGTTGCAAGACCTATGGTCTTATATGCTGTTGCCGGTCACTTTGAATCTGTTGGTAATACGGATGCGGCTTATGACCTTTACCTTATTTTGGATGATTATAAAGAATCCAAAGCAAAGGCTTGGGATATTAAGTATACAAACGAAATTAACGCTCTCTTGGCTTGCAAGGTGGGTGACGTTGTTACCTTTGGTACCTACGAGCAGGATAATGTTGAGAAAAACGGTAAGGAAGACATTGAGTGGCACGTTTTAGATAAACAGGAAGACCGTGTACTTCTGTTATCGAAAAAACTGCTGGACAACCAGCCCTATAACACAACAAAAGAAGCAACAACATGGGAAAAATGTACGCTTCGTACATGGCTTAACGAAACATTCTATGCAAATGCTTTCCATGCTGATGAACAGGCACATATCGAAGAATCCCGCGTTTTGGCAGAGAAAAATCCCGATTTTAATACAAGACCGGGCAAAACCACCCGCGACAAACTGTTCCTGTTGAGCAATGATGAAGCTCTTACATACATTACAAGTCGTACCGTTCGTTCTGCTACAACATCAGAATATTCAATTGCAAATGGCGGATATCGCAATCTTGCAACAGGTACCGGTTACTGGTGGCTCAGAACCCCCGGTAAAACATCTGCAATGGCTGAATATGTGTATTACCACGGCTATATTGAAGCACACGGCAATGATGTAGATAAAACCTTCTATGGTGTACGACCTGCTATGTGGGTTAATATTAACGTTGCAGAAGATGCAGAATAATCATCTATAATCAAAATGACAATGCACTTTTGCATTGTCATTTTGTTCATTTATCAAAGGGTAGGGGGTGAGCGTTTGAAAAGAATTCTTGTTGCGGTTTTGCTTTTGGTTGCTATTCTTTTGCTGCCGATTGAGTCCGGCGATCTGATTTGTGTTTTTAGGAATAACGGTGGCGAAATTGAGTCTTTGGCAATTACCCCTGATGAACTTAAAACATATAGTAAAATGGGCTATGATGTTGAGCTGCCTTATACCGCCAAAACCGAGACGGTTTTATTTTCAAACGATGGTCACGCCTATTCCTTCCCGAAAGAAATGGTGCAGGCAGAACTGATGGCAAACGGCTTTGTTCAACCTATGGAACTGATGCACGACAGCCAAGGGACAAGCTATCTTTCTTTAATGGGCGAAGATGAAAGTTTAAATCTCTTCCCTCAAGCAACAGCGCTCATTTCTAACGGAAAAGAAACGAAATCAGTTTTAAAAAGGGAAGCGGATGCCCTTCGTGATGAGGGTTGGAATATTATTCGTTACAGCTCGCGTCTCTACGATTTAGAAGAACAATTGCAGACATACATAAAAGGTAAGTCAGGGCAATACGGTATTTATGTAAAAAACCTGAAGAACGGGGAAGAACTGATTATCAATGATGGCCCGTACTATGCCGCCAGCTTGATTAAACTTTTTGTTATGACGGGTACATATAGCCAAATTCACAGCGGCAATTTGGCCAAAACAGAACTCATCGAAAAAACCCTGACCAATATGATCACCATCAGTGATAATCTGGCCTCCAATTACCTGGTTAAAATGATGGGCGCAGGCAACTATAAAGAGGGTTTTGCACGGGAAAATGAAATGACAAAGAGTATGGGATGCTATAACACCATCCATCAGGCGTTGTTTGCTGATGCAGGGGATTATGTGTTCTATGGACGTAATTCTGTTTCGCCTTTAGATTGCGGGATTGTTCTGGAGAAGATTTACAGAGGTGAACTTTTGTCGCCTGAAATCAGCGCAGAAATGCTGTCTCTTTTGAAAAATCAGCAGAGACGAAACAAGATTCCTTACCTGTTACCAAAGGGTACGGTTTGTGCCAATAAAACAGGTGAAACCACAACAATCGAGAGTGATGTAGGTATCGTATTTTCTCCCAATGCAGATTATATCATTTGCGTGGTGACAAATTTTGCCTACAACGGTGCGGCAGATGTTCAGAACATTTCCCGCATTGTTTATGACTATTTTAATTGATATTTGTAAAATAGATTTATGTCTGATTTTAAACTGACAAATAAGGAGGCGTTATAGTATGAAAAAAGTGATTGCGTTGGTATTCGTGATTTGTTTGTGTATCGGCTTATTGCCCGTTTCTGCAGCCGAACAGATTCATATGCCTATGGATGGTCCTTTCAGCATCGTCAGAATCCCGTTTCCCGATGATATAGAGGATTATATGTCCTGGTTGACCACTGCTCGTTATGTTGACACAAAAGAGCCGATTGCACTTTCGATGTACTATAACGGCTATGTCTATGCAACAGTACCTTTTGAACATAAAGATCGTGAGATTGAGGCCTTTGTGCCGGATGAAATCAGTTTTACGGATTATGACCCTGTCCGCTATGAGTTTCATGATATGCAAATGCTGTCTCGTGTGGGCGTGATTCGTGGTAACGATAAAGGGGAAGCAAGACCTTTTGATAACGTAACCCGTGCCGAGATGGTTGCGATGATTATGCGCATGATTGGTTACGAGAAAATGCCTTTTGAGACCACGGTGAAAACCTTTGATGATGTAAAGGAAGACCAGTGGTTTTACAGCACCGTTATGGCGGCGAATTTCTGCGGCATTGTGCTGGGCGATTCGGAGACAACCTTTTCTCCCAACCGAAACGTCACCCGTGAAGAAATGGTGACAATGACCGCCCGTGCCCTGCAATATGCAGGTCTTCGCACCTTTGGGCAGAATGTGGTTAATGCAAAGGACTGGGATACTATTTCCGATTGGGCGAAGGAAGCGTATGATAACGTGCGTCATTTCCCCTCTGACTATGATGATACAGATGAGGATAATCCTGTTCGTCTTGCGAATCCCCAAAAGGCGGCAACCCGCTACGATGTGGCATATACTCTGCGTAACACACTGGATTCCTGTCAGTTATATCCATCTGACGAAGCGATTGCATTTGGTTTTAATCATGCAATGCCCGTTATTGATGGTTCCACATCCACCTATCCCTTTACGGAAGCGGTTTATACCAAATTGTTTGCCAACGGTTCCTCTTACAAAGGATTTCCGGGCCAGCATTCTAAAAGCCATGTTTCCTATCAGCGCTTGATCAACGGGGAAGTGGATATGCTGTTTGCATCTGTGTATCCTGCCAGCGATATTCTGAAGATGGCAGAGGATAAGGGTGTTGAACTAGAACTGATACCCATTGCTTACGATGCGATGATTTTCTTTACCAATGCAAGTAATCCTGCAACAGGATTGACCAAAGAGCAGATTACAAACATCTATGTGAACAACGCTTATGAAAACTGGGCAGAAGTTGGCGGCCCTGAAGCGCTTTTATATGCTTACTGCCGCAATAATGACAGCGGTAGCCACGCCCAGATGGAAAGACATTTTCTAAACGGTAACGAAATTCATCCTGAGGTGCAGAAAGAAACCTCTTTCACTATGTCCAATGTTTTGACAGATGTGATGGCGGCACAAACAGAGAATCCTGTTGGCTATGGTCTGGGCTATAGTATCTATTATTACTATCACAATATGGACCTATTTTATAGCACAAGCACAGAACTGAAGCTGTTGGCAATCGATGGGGTTATGCCCACTGATGAGACCATTGCAAGCGGCGAATATCCCCTTTCTAACAACACATATATCGTTTTGAGAAAAGATACACCGAAAGATGCGCCGGCACGCAAAATGGCTGAATTTATGTTAACAGAAGCAGGTCAGCAATGCGTTGAAACAGCAGGCTTTGGTAGATTGAAATAGGAGAAGTCGGATTTATGGCTAAGGCAAATTTTAAAACAAATGCGATGCGTGTTTTAGAGACCAACAACATTCCGTATGAGGTTTATACCTATGAAAGCGACGGGGATTTTGACGGTCAATCCGTAGCGCGTAAAATCGGCAAAGAGCCTGCGCAGGTGTTTAAAACATTAGTCACAGTTGCACCCTCTAAAAACTATTATGTTTTTGTTGTTCCTGTTTTGCACGAACTGGATTTGAAAAAATGTGCTAAGGCAGTGGGGGAGAAAGCAGTTGAAATGATACCCGTTAAGGATATTAACAAGGTAACGGGTTACATCCGAGGCGGTTGTTCGCCCATTGGTATGAAAAAGCAATATGTAACTGTTGTGGATAGTTCCTGCCTTGCTTTTGAAACCATTGTTTTCAGTGCAGGAAAAATTGGATATCAGGTTGAAATTGCACCACAATCGCTTCTTTCTCTCATTGGTGCAAAGTCGGAAGAAATCAGCAGATAGAAGGACAGAAAATGAATCGTACACTTAAAAAATGCCTGATGAATTTAGCAGGCGGCGGCATACTTGCCTTTGGACTTTATAATGTGCATGCACTCTCTAATGTGACAGAGGGCGGCATCCTGGGCATGACCCTCTTTCTCAGACATTGGTTTAGTTTATCTCCCGCCTGGACAAGTCTGATTTTAAATTTAATTTGCTACTTTGTCGGTTGGCAGATTTTGGGCTGGCGTTTTATTGGTCTTTCTGCGGTTGCTGCCGGTGGTTTTTCCCTCTTTTATGCCATCTGTGAACAGTTCCCGCCTTTGTGGCCATCTCTTGCCGATATGCCTGTTTTAGCGGCTTTTCTCGGTGCGGTTTTTGTGGGTGTTGGCTGTGGGCTTTGTGTGCGTGCAGGCGGTGCGCCAACCGGTGATGATGCTCTGGCAATGAGTATCAGCAAAAAGATGAACTGGGATATACGCGTTGCTTATTTAATCAGTGATTTTTCCGTTCTTCTGTTGTCGGCAACCTACATTGATTTTAAACGCCTTTTGCTTTCGTTTTTAACGGTGATTATATCCGGTCAGATTGTCGGATTTTTTCAAAATAGGGAAGCGGGCAAGTGAAACTCCGCTCCTGGATTTGTTTAAGTTGAATGATTATTTTAAGAAAATGCACGTAAAATTATCGATTTTTATGTGCATTTTTTCTTTTGAATTAATTGACAGATTATTCACAATATGATATAATTATTAAGGTTTTTAACCATAGAACTTTTAAATATGAAAGTAGAGGGAAAATTATGACATTATTTGGCGGCGTAATTCCCGTAACCGGAATTTCCTTTTTAATGCTTTGCGTTTTAGGTATTCTGTTTGCTGGTTATGCATTGGGTCGTATCACCATTAAAGGCGTTTCTTTAGGTGATGCAGGCGTGTTTATTATTGCACTGTTGTTTGGTGCTCTGTTTGCCGGTGGCCTGGAAAGCCAGTTAACCATTAAAGCGGCAGATGGCACTGTTGTTAACTACATGGAACAGGCACTGACCATCGTAGAAAGACTGGGTTTAATCCTGTTTGTAACCTCCGTTGGTTTCATTGCCGGTCCTAAATTCTTCGGTAATATGAAGAGAAACTTCAAGTCCTACGTTTTGTTAGGTCTGGTTGTTATCATTGCCGGCGGTCTTTCTGCTGTGCTTTGTATCTACTTAGGTCGTGGCGTATTCGGTTTCGGCCCTGCTGAAACATCCGATGGCTTCACTGCGATGATTGTTGGTCTTCTGTCCGGCTCCTTAACATCAACACCTGCGTTCTCTGCGGCTAAAGCAACTGTTGCTCCCGAACTGCAGAGCCTGGTTTCCGTTGGTCACGGTATTTCCTACATCTTCGGCGTTGTTGGTGTTGTTCTGTTTGTTCAGTTAATTCCGAAACTGACTAAAGCAGATATGGCAGCAGAACGTGCTAAACTGACTTCTGCAGATAACAATGCACCTCAGAAATCTTTTGGCAAATTATTTGATTTAGACCACTGCGGCATTGGCTTCTTCTCTCTGGCAGCTGTTCTGGGTATTTTCCTGGGCGCCATCAAGATTCCTCTGTCTTCTGCAGGTCTTAGCGGCACCTGTTTCTCCCTGACCACAACCGGTGGTTGCCTCTTGGCTTTCTTGGTTTTAGGTCACTTCCGCAGAATCGGCAAACTGAATATGATGCCTGCTGAATCCACCTTAAAACTGTTCCGCGAACTGGGTCTTGTTCTGTTCCTGGTTGGTGCAGGTATCCCCGGTGGTGCAGACTTCGTTGCAAACTTTGACGCTATGTATTTTGTTTACGGTGTAATCATGACCATTATTCCTATGATTCTGGGTTACCTGTTTGCTAAATACGTGCTGAAACTGAGCCTTTTAAACAACTTGGGTTCCTTGACCGGCGGTATGACTTCCACACCGGCGCTGGGCACCTTAATCACCACTGCAGAAACCGAAGATGTTGCTGCTGCTTATGCTGCAACATATCCCATTGCACTGATTTCTGTTGTACTGATTTCTCAGTTCTTAATTATCCTGTTCTAAACAATATTTACATAAAAGCCGAAAGCGTTTTGCTTTCGGCTTTTTTTGTTTTCAAAAGGGGAGAAATGTTGTCGAAAAATATGGATTATTGGTAACATATGTAAACTTTAAATAATAAGAAGTAAAAATCTAATAATCTTTACAGAATTGCTTGACAATTTGACGGAAAAAAGGTACAATGTTATAGTGTATACTTATAATAATGGGGTGACTATATGCATAAGAAAAAAATAGTCTGGTTGTCCATCCTTTTTGCAATAGTTATTCTACTTGGTTCCTTTGTGATTTGGCAATGGAATAACATCGCGGCAGTGATTGATTCTTTTCGCTATTCGCAGGAAGAAGTTGAAAATAAATTAAACGAGAACAAGGAAAAACTTCAGGCTTATATTGATAACCACGAAACGATTACCGTTCGTGATTTAACGGAAGAAGAATCCAAGGCCTTGCAGGAGGGTAATCTTTCCGAAGAGGAAGCGGTAGCGATTTTAACCGGAAAAGAACCAAAGCCACCGCAGAATAATCCTGAAATCAAACCGGATGATAAACCGGAGCCCGAACCGACGCCGGAATATAGCGCTGTTGTTTCTGAGGCGATTGCCAAACTTTATGTTCAAAAAAATAAGTATTTAAGCAAATTAGATACTATAGAGTCTGAGGTTATTGCCGAATACCATGCAATTGCAATGGAAACTAAATTGTCTCCTGAAGACATTAAGGCGGAAAAAGATAAATTTTTGAAACGAAATTTGTCGCGTGTTGCTGCCTGGGAAGATGAGTGCGATAGTGTGGTGTATGGCATTTTAGATGAGATTGAAACAGCACTCAAGGCTGAGAAACAAGATACAGGCATTGTAACAAAGTTAAAAGAAGCCTATCTGAATGAAAAACGTTTAAAAAAATCTTACTTTATAAATCGTTACATGGACTAAGTTGTACGAAAAAGGAGTGGTAACATGAAACAGTGGGGTAGAAAAGTAATCGGACTGTTGCTGGCAGCATTAATGCTGTTTTCAATGGTTCCGGCAGTTTCTGCAGATACCGTTGCCGGCTTCTCGGATTTTCCGACGGGCTGGTCTAAAGCTGCAATGACTGCTGCTGTTAACAATGGTTTGTTAACAGGATATGAGGATGATACTATTCGTCCTCAGGGAAAACTGACGAGAGCAGAATTTGCCGCAATCATCACCCGTGCTTTCGGCGCTGTAACCAAGACCGATGTCTCCGGTTATACAGACGTTTCTGCAAATGCATGGTATTACGATGCGATTGCAAAAGCTGTTAAGATGGGTGCTCTCAATGGTCAAAGTGCGACCAAGATGGCACCGGATGCTAACATTACACGTCAGGAAGTTTTCACAGCGCTGGCACGTGTACTCGTTTTAGCAAGTGATGATGCAAGTTCTCTAAGCAAATTTGGCGATAAGGCATCTATTGCATCCTGGGCAACACCTTCTATGGCAGCCCTGACTGCAAGAGGCTATGTCAACGGTGATGATAAGGGCAATGCAAATCCCGAAGCTAACATCACTCGTGAAGAGTTTGCACAGCTGATGCATAACGCAATCCGTACTTACATTACCGCACCGGGTACATATACAGCTGATATGGATGGTATCACTGTGGTTCGTACCGGTGATGTTGTACTGAAAGGCCTTACAAACACCAGTGATTTGGTGATTGGTGATGGCGCTATGAAAGGTGACGTTAGAATTGAAGACGTTACCATTGGTAAAAGATTGCTGACAAGAGGCGGCACCATTAAAGTTGTTGACTCTACAAGTGGTGAACCTGTTGTTGTTAATAACGTAAACGGTGTGACAAACTTTAAGAACTATCGTGATGAAGCGTTCTTTAAGAACATCGTTGAAAACACCGTTGCGAAATTCTTAGATAGAAAAGATTCTGGTGACGCAGTAGCCCCCACACCGCCGCCCGCAACAGTTTATACCATTACATTAATGGTAGACGGTGTGGCATATGACACCATCACCGTAACCAATGGCGTAGCTGATATGACAGGTTACGTTGATCCCACAAAGGCAAATCACACCTTTGATGGTTGGTTCACTGCCGCAGTTGGTGGCACTAAGGTAGAAATCAGTGATTTCGGTACACTGAGTGCAGATACAACTTTATATGCTCAGTTTACAGAGATTGTTGTACCCGATGTGGTTTATACTGTTACCTTAATGAAAGACGGTGCAGTTTACGACACCATTACCGTAACCAACGGTGTGGCTGATATGAGCCACTATGTTGATCCTGCAAAGGCAAACCATACCTTTGATGGTTGGTTTACCGCTGCAACCGGTGGTACTAAGGTA
>JAZOLH010000085.1:0-11284 GCA_045652815.1 Clostridia bacterium | reverse complement strand
TGCCCATCGTTGACCGTGTCGGCGGGGGGGACTCTGTTGGTGGCGGTTTGATTTACGCTCCGCTTTCCGGCAAAACTTCCAAAGATGCCATTGAATTCGCAGTGGCAGCATCTGCCCTGAAACATTCCATTGAGGGTGACTACAACCGTGTTACCGTATCTGAAGTGGAAAAACTGGCCGGTGGCGACGGTTCCGGTCGTGTACAGAGATAAACAATGTAAATATGATGCGGCTGGCAGGTTTGCCAGCCGCGTTGTGATTTCTTTTGGCGGCTTAAAATGCTGCTTTTTGAGGTTTAGTGAAATTTAGTTTTAGGAGAAATGTGTAATGTACGAGGCAAAAACACTTGCTCTTTCCGATAAGGCAAAAGAGGAATGCGGCGTTTTCGGTTTTTACGATAACGATGGCTTTGACGTTGCAAGACTGACTTACTACGGTTTGTATGGTCTGCAGCATCGCGGTCAGGAAAGTGCCGGCATTGCGGTGAATGATGATAACACATTCCATTGTCACAGAGATTTAGGTCTTGTGCCGGAAGTGTTTAATGACCGCATTTTAGATGGACTCACAGGCACCATTTCCGTTGGCCATGTCCGCTTTTCCACAAAGGGCGGCAACAAACGTGAAAATGCGCAGCCCCTGGTTTATAAATATGTGAAAGGTACCTTGGCGCTGGGTTATAACGGTAATCTGATTAACACCGGTGAACTTCGCGAAGAGTTTATGAAAAACGGTGCGATTTTCCACACCACATCCGATGCGGAAGTGATGATGTATCAGATTGCAAAAGAAAGAATTAAAACCCACGCGGTTGAGCGTGCTGTTCTGGAGATGATGAACTCCATTCACGGTGCGTACTCCATCGTTATGATGAGCCCCCGCAAGCTGATTGGTGCAAGAGACCCTTATGGCCTCCATCCCCTTTCCATCGGTAAACTGGAAAATTCTTACGTTCTTTCTTCTGAAACTTGCGTATTTGATAACATCGGCGCAGAGTTTGTTCGTGATGTTGAACCCGGCGAAGTGGTTTGGATTGACAAAGACGGTCTTCACTCCATCAAGCACGAAAATGCACTGACGAAAAGTAAAATCTGCGTGTTTGAATATGTTTACACCGCACGTCCCGATAGCGTGATTGAGGGTACAAGCGTGTATGAAGCAAGAAAAGCCATGGGCAGACAGCTTGCTAAAGAACATCCCGTGGATGCAGACCTTGTGTTCGGCGTTCCTGACTCCGGTCTTTGTGCGGCCATTGGCTATGCAGAAGAATCCGGTCTGCCTTACGGTAAAGGTTTTATTAAAAACAAATATATCGGCAGAACCTTCATCCTGCCTACACAGGCACAGCGTGAAGCTGCTGTTAATATTAAACTGAATGTTTTGAAAAGTTCAGTTGCAGGTAAGCGTGTTGTGATGGTGGATGACTCCATTGTTCGTGGCACAACCTGCGCGAAGATTATTAAGGCATTAAAAGAAGCAGGCGCTAAAGAAGTTCATCTTCGCATTTCCTCGCCACCGTTTTTATGGCCTTGTTACTTCGGCACAGATATTCCGTCTCGCGATTGCCTGATGGCAGTTAAATACTCTGTTGAAGAAATTAGACAGAAAATCGGTGCGGATTCCTTAGGATATATCAGTATTGATGGTCTGCGGGAAGCAATGAAAGATTTTAAAAGTGAATACTGTCAGGCGTGCTTCTCGGGTGAATATCCCATGGAAGTACCGATTACAGTTGATAAAGCAGAATTTGAGCATACCAAGGAGGGCAAAAAATGAGTACAGCATACAAAGCAGCCGGTGTTGACGTTGAAGCCGGTTACGAAGCAGTCAAATTAATGAAAGAACACGTTAACAAAACCTTTACCGAGGGCGTTTTAAGCGGTCTGGGTGGTTTTGGTGGCCTGTTTGAACTGGGTGCAGGTTATAAAAATCCTGTTTTGGTTTCCGGTACTGACGGTGTTGGTACTAAACTGAGACTGGCGTTTTTGATGGACAAGCATGACACCATTGGTCAGGATTGCGTGGCTATGTGTGCTAACGACATTGCTTGCTCCGGTGCAAAACCCTTGTTTTTCTTAGATTATCTGGCAGTTGGTAAAAACGTTCCCACACGTATTGCTGAAATCGTTAAAGGTGTGGCTGAAGGTTGCCAGCAGGCAGGTGCGGCGCTGATCGGTGGTGAAACCGCTGAAATGCCCGGCTTTTATGAAGTGGATGAATACGATCTGGCAGGTTTCTGCGTTGGTGTTGTTGATAAAGATAAAATCTTAGATGGCAAAAACACCAAAGCAGGCGATGCGCTGATTGGTATTGCATCTTCCGGTATCCACAGTAACGGTTATTCCTTAGTTCGCAGAATCTTTGATTTGGATAGCGAAAACGCAAAGGAAACTCTGGCAGAAAAACCCGCTTGCTTAGGTGGCAAAAGCTTGGGTGAAACCCTGCTGACTCCCACCAAGATTTATGTTAAAGCACTGCTTTCTGTGATTGAGAATGTTGGCATCAACGCTGTGTCTCACATCACCGGCGGCGGTTTTTATGAAAACATTCCCCGTATGCTGCCCGATGGTCTTTGCGCTAAAGTGAAGAAGGGTAGCTTTGAAATCCCTGCTATCTTTAAACTGATGGAAGAAAAAGCAGGCCTTTCCGAACGTGACCTTTACAACACCTTTAACATGGGTATTGGTCTTGTTTTGGCTGTTGATAACGAAAAAGCAGAAGAAGCTGTTAACCACTTAAATTCCTTAGGCGAAAAAGCTTGGGTGATTGGTGAAGTTGCTGAAGGTGAAGCAGGCGTAACTCTGCTGTAATGAGGGATTTTTATGACATTACATACTAAAAAGAGAATCGGCGTTTTAGTCTCCGGCGGCGGTACAAATCTGCAGGCAATTTTAGATGCAGAGGCGCGTGGTGAACTTAAAAGCGGCACCGTTAGTTTAGTGGTTGCAAGTAAGCCCGGCGCTTATGCTTTAGAGCGTGCGAAAAATGCGGGCGTAAAAGGCATCGTTGTAGAACGCAAGGCCTTTGACACGAAAGAGGCGTATGAGACAGAACTCCTCTCCGTGCTCCGTGAACACGAAATTGATGTTTTGGTGCTGGCCGGTTTTATGCTGGTGCTCAGCGAAGATTTTATCAAAGAGTTCCCCGACCGCATCATCAATGTGCATCCGGCACTGATTCCTTCTTTCTGTGGCGACGGATTCTATGGTCTCCGTGTTCACGAAAAAGCGCTGGAATATGGTGTTAAAGTCACCGGTGCGACGGTTCACTTTGTGAATGAAATTACAGATGGCGGTGCCATCATTATGCAAAAGGCTGTAGAAATTCCCGAAGGTATTTCGGCGGAAGAACTGCAGCAAAAGGTTATGCGTGAGGCAGAACACGTGATGTTGCCTCAGGCAACCGAATTACTTTGCGCAGGACGACTGACAAGGGATGGTCGCCGCGTGATTGTTGACAACAAATGATTAAATTTTGAGAGGATGAATGGGAATGGCAAAAAGAGCATTACTCAGCGTATCTGATAAAAGCGGAATCGTAGAATTCGCAAAAGGTTTACTGGATTTAGGTTTTGAAATTGTGTCCACCGGCGGTACAAAACGCGCGCTTACCGAAGCAGGTCTGCCCGTTACCGGTGTTTCTGAAATTACCGGTTTCCCCGAATGTTTAGACGGTCGTGTTAAAACACTGCATCCGAAAATTCATGCAGGTATTTTAGCAATGCGTTCTAACGAAGAACATATGGCACAGCTTGCAGAATTAGGCGTTGATACCATTGATGTGGTTGCTATTAACCTTTATCCCTTTAAGCAGACCATTCAGAAAGAGGGCGTAACTTTAGAAGACGCTATTGAAAACATCGATATCGGTGGCCCCACCATGATTCGTGCAGCGGCTAAGAACTATCAGGATGTGGCTGTTGTGGTTGACCCCGCTGACTATGAAACCGTTCTTTCTGAATATAAAGAAAACGGTGCAGTAAGTCGTGATACCAAGTTCTACCTGGCATACAAAGTGTTTGAACACACTGCGGCTTATGATACCCTGATTTCTACATACCTCCGTAAGACCATCGGCAAAGAACTGTTCCCCGAAAATCTTTCTTTAACCTTTGAAAAAGTGCAGGATATGCGCTATGGTGAAAACCCCCATCAGCAGGCCGTTTTCTATAAGGAAGTTGGCCCCTGTCTGGGTACACTCTCTGCCGCAAAACAGCTGCACGGTAAAGAACTTTCTTACAACAACATTAATGATACCAACGGTGCTCTGGATCTCGTTAAAGAATTTACCGAACCTACCGTTGTGGCATCTAAACACGCAAACCCCTGCGGTGTTGGTACCGGCGCAAACATCTACGATGCTTATATGAAAGCATACGAAGGTGACCCCGTTTCCATCTTTGGTGGTATCATTGCGGCGAACCGCGAAATCGATGCGGCTACTGCTGAAGAAATGAGCAAGATTTTCTTGGAAATCATTGTGGCTCCTTCCTTCACCCCCGAAGCTTTGGAAATTTTAACAAGAAAACAGAACATCAGATTACTCGAACTGCCCTCCATTTCTCAGAAGGCAGATAAGAATGATTTTGATATGAAAAAGGTTATGGGCGGTCTCTTGGTTCAGCAGAGAGACGTCACACTGTACAACGAAGAAGACTGGACCGTTGTGACCAAAGCTCAACCCACCGAACAGCAGATTAAAGATATGAAATTTGCTTGGAAAGTGGTTAAACACGCTAAATCCAATGGCATTGCTGTTGCAAAAGACGATATGTCCATCGGTGTTGGCCCCGGTCAGACCAACCGCGTTATGGCGGCTAGAATTGCTCTTGACTATGCAGGTGAACGTGCAGAAGGTGCGGCTCTTGCATCCGATGCTTTCTTCCCCTTCCCCGATACTGTGGAAGCGGCGGCAAAAGCAGGTATCAAAGCCATCATTCAGCCCGGCGGCTCCAAGAAAGACCAGGAATCCATTGATGCATGCGATAAGTATGGCATTGCGATGGTGTTTGTTGGTCAGAGACACTTCAAACACTAATTTCTGATTGGTTAAAATCGCACACATCACATTTCTCGCCCCCTTGTGTACAAAGAGTACACGTCGGGTTCTGCGAAATGCAATCTGTATCGATTTTTCCTCAATCAAGATTGGTGAAAATTGCGCATATCGCATTTCTTGAAATCTTGTTTTAAATTAGAAGGGATTGTACTCTAATGAAAGTTTTAGTTGTAGGCGGCGGCGGTCGCGAACATACAATTTTATGGAAACTGGCACAGAGCCCCATGAAGCCCGAACTTTTTGCGGCGCCCGGCAATGGCGGTATTGCCTCCATTGCTACCTGCGTTGACATTAAAGCAACAGATGTTGAAGGCGTTGTGGCTTTTGCCAAAGAAAATCAGATTGATTTAACCGTTGTGGCGCCTGATGACCCCTTGATGCTGGGTATGGTAGATGCGCTGGAAGCAGAAGGTCTGTTGGCTTTTGGTCCTCGTCAGAATGCGGCTATTATTGAAGGTAGCAAGGTGTTCTCTAAGGACCTGATGAAGAAATATGGCATTCCCACCGCGGCTTACGAAGTGTTTGATGAAAGCGAAAAAGCCATCGACTACTTAAAAACCGTTTCCTATCCCACCGTTGTGAAAGCCGAAGGTTTGGCGCTGGGTAAGGGCGTTATCATTGCGGCTGATTTTGAAGAAGCAAAAGCGGCTGTGGAAGATATTATGTGCGACAAGGTGTTTGGTGATGCCGGTAGTCGCGTTGTTATTGAAGAGTTTTTAACAGGTCAGGAAGTGTCCGTTTTAGCATTTACTGACGGTAAGACCTTGTATCCTATGGTGAGCGCGCAGGATCACAAACGTGCTTATGACAATGACGAAGGTTTAAACACCGGCGGTATGGGTACATTCTCTCCCAGCAGACTCTATTCTGAAGCCATCCACACTGAATGTATGGAAAACATCTTTATGCCCACTATGGATGCGATGAACAAAGAGGGCAGAACTTTTAAAGGTGTTTTATACTTTGGCCTCATTATGACCAAAAACGGTGTTAAGGTGATTGAATACAACGCTCGTTTCGGCGACCCCGAAACACAGGTTGTTCTGCCCAGACTGAAAACGGATTTACTTGAAATTTTCTTGGCAGTTGCGGAAGAACGCTTGGCAGATGTTAAGGTTGAATGGGCAGATAATGCGGCGGTTTGCGTTGTTATGGCATCCGGCGGTTATCCTAAGGCATACAAAAAAGGTCTGCCGATTTCCGGTATTGAAACTGCGGAAGAAGATAAGGACATCACCGTGTTCCACGCAGGTACAAAACTCGACGGCGGTGAAATTCTGACAGCCGGTGGTCGCGTTTTAGGCGTTACCGCTGTGGCAGAAGATTTGGAAGCGGCCATCAAAAAAGCTTATGATGGTGTTTCTAAAATCCATTTCGATGATGTGCATTTCCGCAAGGATATTGGCAGAAAAAAAGAAACCATTTAATTAGAGGTGTCTCCATTGGGTAGAAAAATCGTGGACTTTCACGCCCACGCTTTTCATGATAAAATTGCGCTGAAAGCGGCGCAGAATTTAAACGAATATTATGGTATTCCCTTGGCGGGCAACGGAACATTTAAGGTGCTCCTTGATGATGCAAAAAAGCACAAGATTGATACCATTGTTGTGCACGCAACCGCCACAAAACCACAGCAGGTGCCCGTGATTAACGATTACGTCAGCACACTGCTTACAGACGGGATTGTTGGTTTTGGTACCTTGCATCCTGACTATATGGCGTGCCACGAAGAACTGGACCGATTGATTTCGTTGGGGCTAAAAGGTCTTAAATTCCATCCTGTTTTTCAGGGCTTTGCCATTGATGATGAAGCAATGCTTCCCATCTATGAAATGGCAGAGGGCAGGCTCCCGATTTTGATGCATATGGGCGATCTCCACACCGACTGTGCAACGCCGGCGCGGCTTGCAAAGGTGATGAAACAGTTTCCAAAACTGACCGTTGTGGCGGCTCATATGGGTGGTTATGGCGAGCAGGAAGCGGCCAAGCGGGAACTTGCTGATTTTGAAAATATCTATGTGGATACATCCAGTTCCATTCGGTTTATGGAGCCCGAGGTGGCGGCAGGTTATGTTCGTGCTTTTGGCGCCGAGAGGGTGCTTTTTGGCACAGACTATCCTTTGTCACTCTATGATGACGAACTACGTGTGTTTGATGCGATGGGACTTTCTGAAGAGGAAAGTGAGCAGATCCTCTGGAAGAATGCTTACAAATTGCTTAATTTAGAATAATAAAAGAGGTGAAGCGGCATGAACTATCAGGAGATTTTTTCGAAGATGGTGATGCCGCTTTGTTTATGGTATCGAAAAAATCAGCGGATTTTGCCTTGGCGGGAAAATCACGACCCCTATCGTGTTTGGGTGTCGGAGATTATGCTCCAGCAAACCCGTGTAGAAGCGGCTTTGCCTTACTATGAAAGGTTTCTTGCGGCGTTGCCCACGGTGGAAGATCTGGCAAATGCACCCGAGGAGCAACTTCTGAAACTCTGGGAGGGGCTGGGGTATTACAGCCGCGTGCGGAATATGCAAAAGGCGGCTAAAATCATCGTGGAAGAATATGGCGGCGCCTTTCCGCAGGACGCGGCACTCCTTGAAAAACTCCCCGGCATTGGGGATTACACCGCGGGAGCCATTGGCTCCATTGCCTTTAATCTGCCCACGCCTGCTGTTGATGGCAATGTGCTTCGTGTGGCGGCGCGACTTTTAGATGACGATACGGATATTATGCTCCCTGCAGTTAAAAAGCGGGTGAAAGCAGAACTTTCGGCGGTGTATCCGCAGGCAGATGATAGAAGTGATTTAACACAAGCCATTATGGAACTGGGGGCGCTGATTTGTATTCCCAGTGTGCCGCGGTGCGAGAGTTGCCCTCTTTCTCATTTGTGTTTGGCAAAGGCGAAAGGCAGAGAAAAGGAGTTGCCTGTTCGCATTGTGAAAAAAGAAAAGAAAACCGTGAAGCGAACGGTTTTCTTGCTTAGATGCGGTGATGAAATTGCTCTTTTAAAACGCCCGAAAAAAGGTGTTTTGGCGGGGATGTGGGAATTTCCTTCCGTGGATAAGCATCTATCGGCAAAAGCGCTTAAACAAACCCTTTTGGACTGGAATTTGAGTGGGGAAGCGGTACCCTTTGCAAACAGCCGACACGTGTTTACCCATCTCATTTGGGAGATGGAAAGTTACGTGGTAGAGGTCGATCAGAAAGTGGGGGATTTCACTTGGGTGAGTCTTCGTGACTTGGAAGAAACCATCGCCCTGCCATCAGCCATGAAACCATTTTTGGAGAAACTGTTATGCAAATAAAAAAGCGTTGTAGAATTTTCTACAACGCTTTTTTCGTTATTTCTTTTTCTTCTCGAAAGTCTCCACTAAATCTTTCATTAAATCACGGATGGGCAGGTGCTGGGGGCAAATATCTTCGCAGGCACCGCATTCGATGCAATCACTTGCCTTGCCTTTATCGTGGGTGTGCACCTTGTAATAATATCCTGCGGTCCAGCCGCGCCACGCCTTTTTACCGTTTAAGCAGGCAAACAGGTCGGGGATGGGGATGCTGGCAGGACAACCTGCCACACAATAGCGGCACGCGGTACACTGAATCAGATTCTGAGCGTGGAACAGGTCGCAAACCTTTTTGATGGTTTCCTGTTCGGTTTCATTCAGGGGCTTAAAGTCTTTCATATAACTGATGTTATCGTTCATCATATCCATATCGCCCATGCCGGAGAGGACCGTTACAACGCCGGGGAAACTTGCGGCAAAGCGGATGGCATAACTTGCGGGAGAACCGCCGCCTAAATCACGGAGCAGGGCAAGAGCGGGCTCGGGCAGTTTGTTCACCAGTGCACCACCTTTAACGGGCTCCATCACAACCACGGGCTTTTTGTGGCGGACGCAAACTTCATAGCAGTTTTTAGAGTCGATAGCGGGGTCTTCGTAATCGGCATAGTTAAACTGAATCTGCACAAAGTCAAGGTCGGGATAATCCGTTAAAATGCGCTCTAACATTTCGGCATTATCGTGGAAAGAGATACCCACGTAGCGCACTTTGCCTTGTTTTTTCAGTTCAAAAGCAGTTTCATAAGCACGGCAGGATTTATATTTTTCATAGTTCATTTTCTCCTGCGCGTGCATTAAATACAGGTCGAAATAGTCAACACCGCAATCGGCAAGTTGCTGATTGAAGAAGGGGAGAATATCTTCTTCTTTTTCAAAATAGGGATTAGAGAGTTTGTTGGCGAGTAGATAAGACTCGCGGGGGTGGCGGGAGGTCAGGCATTCTTTTAAAGCCAGTTCACTTTTGCCATCTAAGTATCCGTGGGCAGTGTCAAAATAATTAAAACCGTTTTCTAAGAAGGTATCAATCATTTTGGAGAAGTGTTCTGTATCCACTTCTTCGCCATTCATAGGCAGGCGCATACAGCCAAAGCCCAATTTTCCTTTAATTTCATCCAGTAACATAGTGTTCTCCTTTACAAAAAAACTGCGTGCAATTGGCACGCAGTTTTACTTTTGATTATCTGTGCTGGCGGATGCCGTGTTTCATATCGTCAATGTAGTTTAAGGACATACCTGTGCCCTTAGCAACACAGTAAACAGCATCTTCGGCAATGTAAACATCGAGACCTGTTTCTTTAGCCAGCAGTTTATCAAGACCGTAAATCAGACTGCCGCCGCCTGTGAGCAGGATGCCGCCTGAACTGATATCGCCCACCAGTTCGGGCGGGGTTTTTTCTAAAACGTTATGGACAGCATCAACAATCTGCGCCGCACATTCTTCAAAGGCCTCCAGCATTTCATCGGAATTGATAGTGATAACTTTGGGAAGACCTGTAATGAGGCAACGACCTTTGATTTCCATAGCGATGGGTGTGGGACGGGGGAACACACAACCCAAGTTGATTTTTAAATCTTCGGCTGTTCTGTCACCAATCATCATATTATGTTTTTTGCGGATGTATTTTACAACAGCTTCATCGAACTTGTCGCCCGCTACTTTGATAGAGTTGGACACAACGATTTCGCCCAAGGAAATAACAGCAACATCGGCAGTACCGCCGCCGATATCTACAATCATATTACCGTGGGGTTTGGAAATATCAAGGCCTGCACCGATGGCGGCCGCAATGGGTTCCTCGATGATATAGGTTTTGCCGGCACCTGCCTGCTGAGCCGCATCGTGAATAGCGCGTTCTTCCACTTCTGTTACCTGACTGGGAACGCAAACCATAACACGGGGTTTAAAGAAGCGATTTTTGCAAACCTTGCGCAGGAAATAGCGAATCATTTTTTCGGTGGCATCATAATCGGAAATAACACCGTCACGCAGGGGACGGATGGCAACGATGTTGCCGGGAGTACGTCCGATCATATGCTGAGCTTCAACACCTACTTTTAAAACTTTGCCTGTGTTTGTGTCGATAGCAACAACGCTGGGTTCCTTTAAAATAACGCCTTTGCCTTTTAAGTACACAAGCACGGTGGCTGTGCCGAGGTCGATACCGATATCTTGTCCAAATTTGAACATTTTGTGTCCCTCCTGATGTGACAGAATAGGTTTTCTTTCTATGTTATACTTCCATTATAACCAATTGAATCTTAATATTCAATCCTTATTTTCATTTTTCTTTTTACCTGCGGGGCAAACGCTGACACATATGCCGCAAACCACGCCGCGACCGATTTTTTGGTAAGCGGTTTTCATATGATTACTGCAGGCGGCACGGTCTAAGATAGCAGTTCCGCCTGCAGAAAAAGTCTTGCCCGAAATGGCAAGGGCAGGGCAGGCGACAACGCATGCACGACAGGTTTCGCAGGGGTTGTTTTGAGACGGGGGCAGATAGCCATCTGACAAATTCGCATCGGTTAAGATGGTGGCAAGGCGCACACGGGGACCGAATTTATCTGATAAGAAAAGGGCGCTTTTACCGATGGTGCCAAGACCTGCGCGTACCGCGGCTTCTTTATGAGAAAAGAGACCCTGATAGCCCTCGATGCTTTGAGAAGCGGGTACACAGACATAGCGGTGACCCTGTTCGGCGAGCAGCAGACCAACAGACAGGCAAACCCTGTCTAAATAAGCGTTCACCGTGCGGTAATGGTGGAAATAGGTGTGGTTTGGACCTTTTGCCACAGAGTCAATCACCGCATCAGACAAGGGCAGAACGATGGTGATGGCATTTGTCAGAGTATCATAGGGAGCAGGCGGGGTGATGGCAGAAAAGCCCACC
>JAZOLH010000084.1:0-3256 GCA_045652815.1 Clostridia bacterium | reverse complement strand
TTTGTTATATTATATATAATAAGGTTTATAATGAGTATAATCCTCTTTTTATGCAAGAAAGTTAACATATCTGAAAGGATTGGTATAGACAAAAGAAACTCTCAAAAAAGCTCTTTAAAACATTGCGTGAAACCCCCGCAGAAGCCGAAACCGTCAGCCATCAGCTGATGCTCCGCGCAGGCCTGATGAGAAAAATGGCCGCCGGTATTTATTCTTATCTGCCACTGGGTATGCGTTCTTTACATAAGGTTGAGCAGATTATTCGTGAAGAAATGGATGCGGCAGGCGCACAGGAACTGTTAATGCCTGCAATTCTGCCCGCTGAATATTATCAGGAATCCGGTCGTTGGGATGTGTTTGGTCCCGAAATGTTCCGTTTAAAAGATAGAAACAGCCGTGATTTCTGCTTAGGTCCCACACATGAAGAAATCTTTACACAGATTGTGAAAGGTGAAGTGTCTTCTTACCGTCAGCTGCCTCAGACACTGTATCAGATTCAGACAAAGTATCGTGATGAACGTCGTCCCCGTTTTGGTGTTATGCGTTCCCGCGAATTTGTGATGAAGGATGCTTACAGTTTCGACCGTGATGAAGCAGGTCTTGATGTATCCTATCAGAACATGTACAAGGCTTACTGCCGCGTGTTTGACCGTTTAGGTCTTGACTATATCGTTGTTGATGCGGATTCCGGCGCTATGGGTGGTTCCGGTTCTCAGGAATTTATGGTTAAATCTGAATCCGGTGAAGCGGTTGTTGCTTTCTGTCCCGATTGCGGCTATGCGGCAAACGATGAAAAAGCAGCTTGCGTACCCGAAAAAATGCCGTTTGAAGAACCCAAGGCAATCAACAAGATTTACACACCGAAAGCAGGCACCATTGAAGAACTGGTTGAGTTCTTAGGTACCGACAGCAAACACTTTGCAAAAACCTTAATCTATGTTGCTGCAGGCCAGCCCATCGCGGTTATGGTTCGTGGCGATAGAGAAGTGAACGAAACAAAACTTGCTAACCTCTTAGGCGTTAACGAACAGGAACTGGGTATGGCAGAAGCTGATGTTGTAACCGAAGTAACCGGCGCACGTGTTGGTTTTGCAGGTCCTGTTGGTTTATCCATCCCCGTATATTGCGATTTGGAAGTGGCTGAAATGTATAACTACATTGTTGGCGCTAACGAATCTGATTATCACTATGAAAACGTAAATGCTTCTGATTTTGAACCCAAAGCAGTTGCTGACCTGCGTACCATCACCGAAGGTGACCTTTGTCCCCGTTGCGGTAAACCTGTACAGACAACCCGTGGTGTTGAAGTTGGTCATATCTTCAAACTGGGTAGAAAATATACAGAAGCGCTGGATTGCACTTACCTTGATGAAAACGGTAAAGAAGCAACACCTATCATGGGTTGCTACGGTATCGGTGTTAACAGAACACTGGCGGCTGTGATCGAACAGTATAATGACGAAAACGGTATGATCTGGCCTGTTTCCGCAGCACCTTATCAGGCCATTGTGATCCCTGTAAATGCGGCTAACGAAGAACAGGTTGCTATCGCAGAAGATATTTACAAAAAACTCACTGCGGCAGGCATCGAAGTGCTGATGGATGATCGTAACGAACGTCCCGGCGTTAAATTTAAGGATGCTGACTTGATTGGTATTCCTGTTCGCATCACCGTTGGTAAAAAAGCGGCTGAAGGCCTTGTTGAATACAAACTGAGAAAAGATGCTGATAACACAGAGATGACAGCAGATGAAGCTGTTGCGTCTGCAATCGAATTTATTCGTGCAGAACTTTCAGTTGAAAGGGAAGACTAAGTATGAAACGTTTTATTTCGGTTATACTTTGTCTGATGCTTATGCTCGTTTGTGGGTGCTCTAAGGAGATAGAAACGCCTGAGCCGCCGGCAACCGAAACAGAGCAGCAGGTAGAACAAAATGAGGGAGATAGCGGAGAAGTGACTCCCGTTCAAACTCTGGAACCTTCCACCAACAAAGAAGTTGTGACGGAAGCGGATGCACCCAAGGTTTATTGGACTATGGATATTGCATACCATTTGGAAACTTGTCCTGAATTATCTGAAAAAGATAATACGCTGGTGACTTGGCAGATGGTTAAGGATGTTGGCTTGCGCCAGTGCCCTGTTTGCAATCCGCCCCAGTACGAAGACTATATTGATATTGAATAGCGACAGTTTGTCGCCTTTAAAGGAGTGGTTAAGTGATGAGAAGAATCACAATCAAAAAGCGGATTTTTCTTGTGCTCTTATCCGCTCTTTTATTATGCATGTTTGGTTGTAGCCCCAAAGTCGTAATAGAGGAAGGCATTCCTGATACACTGACTATTTATGAGAACAAAGGCGAAAAACCCGTAGAGGGCGGTACGCTTCGTTTGGCACTGACAGGTGCAAAAACATTAAATCCGCTACTTTCTGAGAACGAAAACAATTTGCAGATTTTTAAATTGATTTTCGATGGATTGTTCCGCTCTTTGCCGGATAGAAGCATTGAACCTGTGTTGTGCGATGGATACACAATGTCACCCGATGGCTATTCTTACACATTCCGTATCCGTGATGGCATCAGTTTTCATAATGGACAGAAACTGACAGCTAAAGACGTTGAGACAAGCCTTGGCATTCTTCTCGGTACGACAGGTTTTTATAGTGGTCGCCTTGATGCTGTTGAATCTTACGGTGCAAATGGTATGAATTTAACCGTTAATCTTGCGTATCCTGTTGCGAATTTCACTGCGCTTTTGGATTTTCCGATTATCTCTGCGGCGGATGCCTCTACACGTGCAGAACTCTATGTTCCAAACGGAACAGGGCGCTATAAAGTCCAGAGTTACAAGCAGGGTAAGGAACTGTATTTATCCGTCAACAACAATTATTATAAGAAATTTTCGCCTTATATCCAGGATATTTTAGTGTATCAGTTAAAGGATAGCCAAACTGCCATTTCTATGATGGAAAATATGCAGCTTGATTTGCTTACATCAGCCGCGGTGAACCTTTATGAATATACCCCGAAACGTCAGGCGAAACTGGTAGAAGTGCCGGGCAATCAGTTTACATTTTTGGGTATTAACAATCAAAACCCTGCGCTTTTGACGCCGCTGACAAGAACTGCGCTGTCACTGGCTATTAACAGAGAAAACTTACTGTCTGCCTGCGCGGTTAGTTATGCCACTGCCGCAACAGTTCCTCTGCCGCCGAAGTCTGTTTTAAGCGGTGCTTACGGTGAAAACAGCCCCTACG
>JAZOLH010000083.1:0-9941 GCA_045652815.1 Clostridia bacterium | reverse complement strand
AATGGTGTTGGGCAGTTCTTCCGTTTCTTCAGGGAGCAAACCGTATTCTGCCAGAAAACTGTCAAAGCAAACCAAAACACCGATTCTGCCGCCATCAAAAAGTTGCACCCGTTCAGCAAGAGCACCTGTAAACTTTAACTTGCTCAGTTTAACGGTATCATAAATTCTGCGGGTGATGGGACGAATCTCCAGACCCTGTGCAACCAGCGCCGCCGCTGTTGTAAAGGTCTTGGCCGTTACATTGGAAAACTTAAAGTTTCCCGTATCGGTGGAAAGGCCCGTATAGAGCGGAACCAAGGCATCTTCGGGCACTTTGCCGCAAAGAGCCACAATTACATCATACACAAGTTCTGAGCAAGCCGCCGCGGTGGTATCAGTATAATACACGTCGCCATAGGGCTCGTGGGCATAGTGATGGTCCAGCACCAGAGTCTTTTTGCAGGATAAGAAAAAGTCTTTATGGATGCCTAAACGACTCACAGATGCGCTGTCTAAAGCCAGTGCCACATCAAAATCTGCGGCATTGCCTGACAAAGCGTGACCTGCATCCAAAAAATCATAATGGGCAGGCACTTTCTTTTCCAAAAACACAGTGGCGGGTTTACCTAAAGAGATCAGGGCCGCACGCATTGCAAAAGCAGAGCCCAAAGCATCCCCATCGGGATTCACATGTGTAAAGATGGCGACGCGGCCTGCGTCGCCTAAAATTTTGACAAAATCCTTGATGTCGTGCATATCATTCACCCTTTGCCTGATTCAAAAGTTCAGTGATACGGGCACCGTGTTCAATGGAATGGTCCAGTTCAAACACGGGCTCGGGGGTATAGCGCATATTCAGGCGTGCGCCGAGTTCGCGGCGCACATAACCTACGGATTTCTTCAGTGCAACCATCGCATCTTTTTGCTGCTGCTCAGATCCCATCACGCTTACATAGATTTTTGCATAGCGCAAATCGGGGGTTACGTTCACAGCCACAACGCTGGTCATCAGCGGGATGCGAGGGTCTTTCATAGTGCGGATAATATCAGATAATTCCTTGCGGAATTCTTCGTTAATTCTACCAGTTCTGTTTGCACTCATTTTGTTTTCCTCCGTTTAGAGTATTTATCTTTCAACTTCTACCATCTTAAAGCCTTCAACAATGTCGCCTTCTTTGATGTCGTTGAAGTTTTCAATACCCAGACCACATTCGTAGCCGGAGTTAACTTCTTTAACGTCGTCCTTAAAGCGTTTTAAGGATGCAAGCTTACCTTCGTGAACAACAACACCGTCACGAACGATACGAACCTGAGTGTTACGGGACAGAGTACCATCCTGAACATAACAACCTGCAATGGTACCAACGCCGGAAACACGGAAGGTCTGACGGATTTCTGCATGACCTGTGACTTCTTCGCGGAAGGTGGGGTCAAGCATACCCTTCATTGCCGCCTGTACTTCTTCGATAGCATCGTAAATGATGCGGTACATACGGATATCAACGCCCTGACGTTCTGCACTTGCGGCAGCACCGGGATCGGGACGAACGTTAAAACCAACGATGATTGCATTAGAAGCATATGCCAGCATAACGTCAGATTCACGAACAGCACCAACGCCGCCATGGATCACGCGCACGCGCACTTCTTCGTTAGAGAGTTTTTCAAGGGACTGACGAACCGCTTCAACAGAACCCTGAACATCGGCTTTAACGATGATGTTAAGTTCTTTCACCTGACCTTCTTTAATGCGGTCAAATAAGTCGTCCAGAGTCACAGCTGTATGCAGTTTGTTGCGTTCATCTTTCTGCTGCTGTTTTCTCTGTTCAACAACGTTTTTACCTAAACGTTCATCTTCAATTGCATAGAAAAGTTCGCCGCCATCGGGAGTTTCGGAAAGACCTGTGATTTCAACAGGTACAGAAGGACCTGCTTTTTTAATCTTCTTACCCTTGTCATCCAGCATAGCACGAACGTGACCGATTGCGGTGCCTGCAAGCACAACATCGCCCACCTTCAGTGTACCATTCTGTACCAAAACGGTAGCAACAGGACCGCGACCTTTATCCAGGCGGGATTCGATAACGGTACCTTTTGCACGACGGTTGGGGTTGGCTTTCAGTTCGCGCATTTCAGCAACCAACAGTACCATTTCTAAGAGGCCATCGATATTGATTTTCTGCTTTGCGGATACTTCAACACAGATGGTATCGCCGCCCCATTCTTCTGCAACGAGCCCGTGTTCCATCAGTTCCTGCTTGATGCGGTCGGGGTTAGCGCCTTCACGGTCGATTTTATTGATAGCAACAATGATGCTGACATTAGCCGCTTTTGCGTGGTTAATCGCTTCAATGGTCTGAGGCATAACACCGTCATCCGCCGCAACAACCAAGATGGCAATATCAGTACACTGTGCACCACGGGCACGCATTGCGGTAAACGCTTCGTGACCGGGGGTATCTAAGAAAGTAATCTTTTTGTCGTGGATGCGAACGCGGTGCGCACCGATGTGCTGGGTGATACCGCCTGCTTCCGTATCGGTTACGTTGGTACTACGGATAGCATCGAGCAAGGATGTTTTACCGTGGTCAACGTGACCCATAACAACAACGACGGGAGAACGAGGCTCTAATTCTTCCTCGGTGTCTTCTCTATCGTCGATAACGATTTCTTCATCTGTTAAAATGATTTCGTGTTCCACTTCTGCGCCCAGTTCTTCGGCAATTAAGGATGCAACATCATATTCAACAGTCTGGCTGATAGCCGCCATAATACCCAGCGCCATCAGTTTTTTGATAACTTCGGTGGGAGACACGCCCAAGCGGCTTGCCAGTTCACCAACGGAAATTTCATTGGGGATTAAAACCTTTTTCTTTTCCTGTTTTGCTTTCTGTTCTTTAACCGGCTGGTTTTTCATTTTATTGGTCATCATATTGTCTTTATGACGGTTTGCACCCTTTTTCAGTTTCTGCTTGGATGCACCTTCTTCAGACACATTGGTGGGAACCAGTTCTTCTAAATGTTCGGTATCCATCTTATCAACGTCAACCACGGTCTGACGGGTATCAACGTGACGCACCTTACGCTGAATGGGTTCATCGGAAACAGGCAGGTCTTCTACTGCTGCGGGCGCTTCTTCTACTGCCGCATCTTCTGCCTTTTTCTTCTTCTTGGGTGCTGCTTCCGGTGCAGGAGCCGCTTTTACGCGACCAAACACAGGAATTTCCACAGCCTTGTCGAAGCGTTGTGTAAACACTTCCATAATGATATCCAGCTGATCTTCTTCCAGCACGGTCATATGATTTTTAATTGTATAGCCATAGCTTTCCAGCAATGTAATTAAGTCTTTTGAGTTTGAGTCAAGTACTTTTGCTAATTCATGTACTCTTACTTTTGCCATTTAAAACACCTCCGAATTATTCTGTCGTCTCAAGTGATGTGGTGATAGCACCATATACACTTTCCTCGACTTTCTTTTTAAACGCCCGATTGAGTCTTCTCTGCTGAACCAGTTTTGCGCGGCATTCTTCGCTTTTGCAAAGATAAGCGCCACGACCTTCTGCTTTTCCCGTTTCGTCAAGGAAAATACCTGATTCATTCTGTACAATGCGGATCAGACTTGCTTTGGGGAATTTTTGGCCACAGCAAATGCATTCCCTGATGGGCTCATGTCCTTTTTTCATAGTATCACTCTATTCTTCCGGCTTAATATCAATTTTCCAGCCTGTGAGTTTTGCAGCTAAGCGTGCATTCTGACCGGATTTACCAATAGCCAGAGATAACTGATGAGCAGGCACGATAACGTGTGCTGCATGAGCCTCTTCATCAACGGAAACGCTGACAACTTCAGAGGGGCTGAGTGCTTCTTCAATGAAACGCACCGGATCATCAAAATAACGCACAATGTCAATTTTTTCGCCGCACAGTTCATCGCATACATACTGTACACGACTGCCGCGAGGACCAACGCAAGAACCAACGGGATCAACGTTGGGGTCGCTGCTGAACACAGAAATTTTACTTCTGGAACCGGATTCACGGGCGATGGTTTTGATTTCAACAGTACCATCGGAAATTTCGGGTACTTCCTGTTCAAACAGGGCACGTACCAGACCCGGATGGCTGCGAGATAATGTCAGACGCGGACCTTCTTTTGTGGTTCTGATGCCAACAACATAGAACTTAAAGCGTGCGCCGGGCTGATAAATTTCACCGTTCATCTGTTCGTTCTGAGGCAGTTCAGCTTCCTGATTACCATCAATCTGAACGATAACACCGTGACGGTCCAGTTTGGAAATCACACCGGTAATTAAGGTGTTTTCCTTGCCACGATAGTACTGATAAGCATTTTCGTTTTCTGCTTCGTTAATGCGCTGAACAACAACCTGTTTTGCGGTCTGTGCTGCGATTCTGCCGAAATCTTTGGGGATGATTTCAAAGTTCACAACATCGCCAACCTGATAGGAGCCATCCAGTTCCTTTGCTTCGGCAAGACCGATTTCAACACTTGCGTTTTCCACTTCTTCCACAACAGTTTTCTGCTGGCAAAGACGGATTTCGCCGGTTTCACGGTCGATGGATGCTTCCACATTCAACGCGTGACCATAGTTTTTCTTGTAAGCGGCAATCAGCGCTTTTTCGATTGTTTCCAAAATGATTTCCTTGTCAATATTTTTACTTGCTGACAATTCTGTCAAAGCGGACATAAATTCTTTGTTCATTTTTCTAAAACCCTCCAATTGTATTCAATTTCAGTTTATTATATATAAATTTAAATTATTTTCTAAAAGATAACAGCGAGTCGTACAGATGCCGCTTTCTCTAAGGGCACCTCTAAAGTTTTCTTATCTAAAGATAAGGTGATAACACCGTTTTCAAAGGCTATGAGTTCTGCGGTAAATTCTTTCAGGCCATCCATAGCCGCATAGAGCTTTACATCCACCTGATGACCGATATAGCGCAGGAAGTCTCCTTCTCTTTTTAAGCGGCGGTCAAGACCTGCTGTTGAAACTTCCAAAGAGTAAGCCGCAGGAATGGGGTCGATTTCATCCAGTTTTTCTGAAAGCGCAAGGCTAATTGTTTCGCAATCGTTAATGGATGCGCCGCCTTCTTTATCAATATAAACACGGAGTACCTGATTTTTACCTTCTTTTAAAAATTCAACATCCCAAATGGATAATCCTTCGGATTCTGCCATGGGCATTGCTAAATCATATACAATCTGTTCTACCTTTGAAAATGACATATTATCTCTCCCTAACGTCAATATTCTTTACAAATTTAAATCCCGTAATACAACACGAAAGAGCGAGATAACTCCCGCTCTTTCGCCAGTTACTATTTACGTAACACGCAAGCTTTAAACACACAAGATCCTCAAAATAAGGGGATTATCTGTGGTTTGCAAAGCATTCGCTGCAGTACACCGGTCTGTCTTCCTTCGGTTCGAAGGGCACCTGTGCTTCTTTGCCGCAATCAGCGCAAATAGCAGTGTGCATTTCTCTGGACTGGCGCAAGCTGTTCTTTCTTGCGATTCTGCATTCTTTGCAGCGGGTAGGTTCGTTTTCGAAACCTTTTTCTGCATAGAATTCCTGTTCGCCTGCTGTGAATACAAATTCAGCACCACAGTCTTTGCAAACTAAAGTCTTGTCTTCGTACATTGGTTTCCCCTCACTTTGAAAAAATAAAAAATAATATTGTAAAGAGAGACGAGTCTCTTTCTACCTAATTAAGAAGAAACTTTTCCAGTTTCTTTTTGATTCTCTGCAGTGCATTGTCGATGGCTTTGGGCTCACGGTCCAAAAGTTTTGCAATGTCCTGATAGTTAACACCGTTTAAGTGGTGCACCATCACCTCTGCTTCAAACTTAGATAACACCTTATCAATCTGACCGTGAATACCATCAATGTTCTCCTGCTCGATTAAAATCTGTTCAGGATTGTTCTCCGTATTCTCCGCAGTCAAATCAATGGCCTCGCCGCTTGTTTCCTCGCCGGACTGCCCGTCAATAGAAACATAATTATTAAGAGGCAGATGTTTTTTGCGCCCCGCCAGTTTCACCGCCGACATAATCTGACGGTTGATGCAGAGCTCTGCAAAGGTTTTAAAGGATGCGCCTTTGTTATCTTCAAATCCCAGGATTGCTTTATAAAGACCAAGCATACCTTCCTGCATCACATCTTCCTGATCGGCACCTGCCAAAAAGAAAGAATGGGAACGCATTTTGATAAACTCTTTATAGCGATTCACAATCCATTCGGTTGCATCCTGATTTCCGCTTTTTGCAGCCAGAGCAACTTCTTCCTCGCTAAGCGATGCAAAACCCTCTGACTTTGCCCCCCGCTTCAAGGTTGATATTTCGGCCACAGGCAGAAACCTCCCAGTTAATACTTACCATTTTATTATATTCTAACGAAATAGCAAAGTCAAGCATTTTTATTATATTTTTTTAAATTTTATAAAAATTTTTAACGATTTTTGTGAAAATTATCCCAAAATCGACTTTACAAACAATCCTTTTGGTGATAAAATAAATTTTACCATTCTATGCCCCCTTAGTTAAATGGATTTAATAAACCCCTCCTAAGGGTTAGTTACAGGTTCGATTCCTGTAGGGGGTGCCAAATGATATAAAAAAAGGCAGGGTCTCCCCTGCCGTTTTTTTTATTTCTTCAATTTATTGTAGTTCAGCGCAAAGGGCAAAACTTTTGCTTTATAAAGCGGTGTGTAAATCACTAAAACGATGATAAAGTCGATGCAGTGGTGAATGAAAGTACCGGCACCAACTGTGACTAATATGTAGTTTAAGATGGATGCGGGCATTTCAATAAAGGGCAGAGAGATTAAACCAATCAGCATTTCAGATGTCGCGTGCACAAGACCTGTTAAAACCAAAATCAGGAAAACATTGTACTCTCTCTTTGCCATATAGTAACCAATTAAGCCAAAGAACAAATGCACAAAGGCGCGGGCTGAAACCCAAGGATTACCCAGCGCGGTAAAGAAACCCAGCGCACTGCCGATAGCAGTACCAACCACAGCACCGGGACCCACAAAAAGTGCCATAATACCCGGCACGTGAGCCGCAAAAGTGGCTGAGAAAATCGGTTCAAGCACCAGTTTAAACGGCATATACATGGGGATAATCATTGCAATCGCCGTGAGTAGTGCGGAAACCGTAATGCTTTTAACATCCATTTTCTTTCTTGTGTTCATTCTAAAGACTCCTATCTTTTAATAATAATCGGCCGAAAGCCGAATGATAACAAATTCACCAATGCTATATCCCTTGCATAAAATTAAAACGAGGTGATATAGATGACTCTATCCATTTTGCGCGACGCGTTGATTTTATTCCTGCTGATTTACGCCGTGCTGGATTTATCCAATCAAGTGATTCACTACATAACAAACCGAATCTTTTGTAGCGACAAAGCAAATGCAGGCGTTTTACTAATGCCCCTTGCTTCTCTGCTCCCCGCCTGTGCCGAATACCAAATCAGAAAAGCCGAAAAACTGGCCTCTCCCCTGCTTTTGATTACCGATGATTGCGATGCAGACACCTTAGAAATTGCCAAAAGGCTTGCAAAGGAATCCGATACCATTCAACTCATCGACGGAAAAACACTTAGTCTTTCCACAGTTCAGGACGCTTTTTCAGCAGATAGTGAAGCGGCAGGCCAAGACCTAAGCAAATAACCAGTTCACCCAAAGCAACCGTGAGCATATTGATGATGAGTGCCGGTGAGTTGGGCACAACAAAATACAGCATACTGCCCACCAAAATACCGTTTGCCACCACGGGGCAAAGCATAGCCAGAACAGGTTTCTTTCTCAGATAATATGTACCTAAAGCACCCAAAAGGGTTGCTAAAGAGCCAATCACAATATCGTAGATGCCATATCCGCCAACGAGATTAGCCACAATGCAACCAATCGTCAGGCCCGGAATTGCGCTGGGAAACAGCATCGGCAAAGCTGTCAGCGCTTCCGACACGCGAAACTGCACAGGACCATAGGAAATTGCGGAAAAGGCTAATGTCAAAACAGCATAGAGGGCGCCAATGACAGCGCCATATACCAATTTCTTCGTTTGTTTCATAATCCTCATCCTTTAATGATGATGGTGGTCACAACTACCGCAACAACCATCACAGGATTTTTTAGGTTCAAATGTTAAACCGTTGCGTTCATAATAGTTAGCCAGTGCTGCTTCAATGGCTTCTTCTGCCAAAATGGAGCAATGCACTTTCGCCGGCGGCAGACCATCTAAAGCTTCCATAACTGCTTTATTGGTCAGCTGACGAGCTTCTTCAATGGTTTTACCCTTCACCATTTCAGTTGCCATAGAACTGGTGGCAATAGCGGCGCCGCAACCGAAGGTTTTAAACTTACAGTCAACAATCACGCCGTCTTCAATTTTCATATAAATTTTCATAATATCGCCGCATTTGGCGTTACCAACCTGACCAACTGCATCAGCATCTTTGATTTCGCCCACGTTTCTGGGGTTTTCAAAGTGGTCCATAACTTTTTCGCTATACATAGTCATTTCTCCTTTTCTTCAAATTAACCTTCATATAAAGGTGACATTGCTCGCAGAATTTCCACAATACCGGGCAGAACGGAAAGAACATAATCAATGTCTTCTTCTGTGTTCTGTTCACCGATGGAAAGACGGAGCGAACCGTGTGCGATTTCGTGAGGCAGACCCAGTGCCAAAAGCACGTGAGAGGGATCCAGTGAACCGCTTGTGCAGGCAGAGCCGCTGGAGGCCGCAATGCCTTTTGCATCTAATCTAAGAAGCAGTGCTTCACCCTCAATGTAACGGAAGCAAACGTTAACGTTACCGGGCAAACGCTCGGTTCTGTGACCGTTTAAACGCACATCGGGAATGGTTTCCATAATTCCCTGAATCAGTTTTTCACGCAGGGCGCGAATGCGCTCTGTTTTTTCTTCTAAATTCTGTGTTGCCAGGGTGATTGCGGTGCCAAGACCTGCAATACCTGCCACATTTTCAGTACCGCCGCGGCGATTTCGTTCCTGACCGCCACCGTGCATAAAGTTATCAATGCGGGTCCCCTTTTTCACAAACAGCGCGCCCACACCTTTGGGACCGCCGAATTTATGAGCGGATAAGGAAAGCATATCAACGCCCAGTTCTTTTACATCGATGGGCAGAGAGCCAACAGCCTGCACCGCATCGGTGTGGAACAGAACGCCTTTTTCGTGAGCCACAGCCGCCAGTTCGCGGATGGGTTCAACAGTACCCACTTCGTTGTTTGCCATCATCACAGAAACCAAAATGGTTTCATCGCAAATAGCTTTGCGAAGCTGATCGGGGCTGATTCTACCCTCTTCATCAACGGGCAGATATGTCACGGAAAAACCTTGTTTTTCAAGGTATTCCATTGTATGCAAAACAGCGTGATGCTCAATTTTTGTCGTGATTAAATGTTTGCCTTTTTTCTGATTGGCAAAGGCTGCGCCTTTGATTGCCCAGTTGTCAGATTCTGTACCGCAAGCGGTAAAGAAAATTTCGCTTGTTTCAGCACCTAAGGCTTTTGCCACCTGCTCACGTGCTTTGGAAACAGCTAAAGAGGATACCGCCGCTTTTCTGTAGATGGAAGAGGGATTGCCGAATTCTTCCTTGAGATACGGGAGCATTGTTTCCAAAACCTGCGGCTTTACAGGTGTTGTTGCACTATTATCTAAATAAATGAATTTCTTTTCCATAGTTTCACCAACCTAACCTTTGTGAGTTATATAAAAACGCAATGTAAGAAAAGCGTATATTATGTTACTTTATATTATATCTCAAAACACTGCAAATGGCAATAAAAAAATCGATGATTTTTGTATTTTTTTACGGGAATTTTTCATTAAATTTATATAATTCTTTTTATATCTTTGTTTTTTCTCAATTATTATTCATATTTTTTCGCATAAACCTTTTACTTTTT
>JAZOLH010000082.1:0-18121 GCA_045652815.1 Clostridia bacterium | reverse complement strand
CAGTATATGGCGGCGCTTTTGTCTTCCGTGTTAGATGTGCCCGAAAAAGTGGCACGCTATTCTGCGGAATGTAAGCGTATGAACATCCGCATTCTGCCGCCGGATATCAACAAAAGCCGCGCCGGCTTTACCGTTGATAATGGCGATATCCGCTTTGGTCTTGCGGTGATTAAAAACGTGGGCGCAGGCGTGATTGATGCGGTTGTGGCAGAGCGGGAAAAGAACGGTGAATTTACCTGTTATGAAGATTTTGTAAAACGCACGGCAGACTTGAACGTTACCAAACGCGTGCACGAATTTTTGATTAAAGCAGGCGCCTTTGATGCCATGGGCGAAACCCGTGCGGCGCTCCTTTCTGAATATGAAATTCTGCTTTCTTCTGCCGCGGCAGACAGAAAACAAAACGTGGCAGGGCAGATTGACTTCTTTGGTGAACAGGAAGAGGCAACACCCAGCCGCATTCGTCCCGAACTGGAAGAATTCCCCGCCAAACGCCTGTTGCAACTGGAAAAAGAAAGTGTTGGTTTTTATTTAACGGGGCATCCGATGGATGATTACACCGCCGAAGCGGCTTTAGTTGGCGATTGCACCTTGATTGAACTGATGGAGGCCGCCGAAGAAGGCAGCCGCCTGTCAGACGGGGCAAACGTAACCGTTTGCGGCATTGTAACCGCCATGCGCGAAAAAATCACAAAGAGCAATCAGATGATGGCTTTTGTGACCATAGAAGATATGACGGGGGCTGTGGAATGTTTGGTGTTCCCGAAAATTTACAGTCAGTTAAAGCAAAAACTCTTTGAAGATGCGGTGCTTGCCCTGTCGGGTCGCCTCTCTTTAAAAGAAGATGAAGAGCCGAAACTGATTTTAAACGATGCAGAGCATCTGGCAAATGCAGTGGCGCAGAAAAAAGAAAAACACGCGCAAAAAGCAGAGATTTTAGAAAAAGCACCTGAAAAAACACCCGATAACCGAAAACTTTATTTAAAATTCTGCTTAGGAAAAGACTTTTTGCTGGACCGCATCAAGCCCATCTTGGCAGAGCAGGCAGGCAGGACCCCTGTTTGCATCCACATTGAAGAAACAAAGGCCACCGCAATGGCACCCCAAAACCTGTGGGTAACGCCATCGGATGACCTGCTTTCTATCCTTTCCGATATGCTCGGCAAGGAAAATGTGGTGCTTAAATGATGGAACTTAAAAAGCGGAAACATCCGCGCTTAAAACAGTTTGATTATAGTTCTCCCGGTGCCTATTTTGTGACGATTTGTACGAAAGAGCGCAAAGAGACGCTATCAAAAATTTGTGTAGGGCGGGGGCTTGCTCCCGCCGAAAACGAATTATCTCCTTGGGGCAAGATTGCCCACGGGCAAATTATTGCTCTAAAAACAAGGTATCCTGATGTAAGCGTTGATACCTTTGCGATTATGCCGAATCATATACATCTACTCCTTCGGCTCTCTTCTGCGGCGGGAGCAAGCCCCCGCCCTACGATCCCCGAGATAGTTTGCACCTTTAAATCTATCACGACGCGGTTGTGCAGACAAAACGGATTCACCGATGCCCGTTTATTTCAAAATTCCTTCCACGACCATATTATTCGGGATGAAAAAGACTATCAGAAAATATGGGAATATATTGATACAAACGTTTTCTGCTGGGAAAAAGATTGTTTTTATTCATAAGAAAAACCCCCTCGAAAAATCGAGGGGGTTTCATTATTTTTTAATGTCTTTTTGCGCCCATGTAGAACACGGCGATGGTGCCGGGACCGGCGTGAACACCGATAACGGGGTCTAAATAATGAATGATAATATCTTTCACAGTCATTTTGCTTCTGATGGATTCTGCAATTTTCTGCGCTTCATCTTCGCAGTCAGCATGAGCAATTAAAATGGTCTGTTTCTGGCTATCCACAATATCTTCTTCCATCTTGGAAATCAGGGTGGAAATGGCCTGCTTTCTGCCGCGGGCTTTGCTATCAACACAAAGTTTACCTTCATCGGAAACATACATAACCGGCTTAATCTGCAAAATGGAGCCGAATACTGCCGATGTGATGGAAACACGACCGCCGCGGTTTAAGAAGAACAAATCATCAACGGTGAACCAGTGGCAAGCATCCAGACGTTTTTCTTCTGCCCAAGCGGCCACTTCATCAATGGTTTTACCTTCTTCTTTCAGCATCGCCGCATAGAGCACCAAAAGACCCTGACCGCAGGATGCGGCTAATGTATCAATGGTGATAATCTTTCTGTCGGGATATTTTTCCTGCAAATCAGCCGCCGCAATGGTGGAGGACTGATATGTACCGGAAAGAGCAGAGGAAAAACCAAGATATAAAATATCTTTGCCCGCGGCAAGCACCGCACCAAAGGCCTCTGCAAAGCGATCGGGACTGATCAAACTGGTTGTGATCATTTCCTTTTCACGCATCATATCATAAAACTGTTTGAAATCAGTTTTTTTGCCTTTTTCGTAACTTTTCATTTCCTTATCACCAACGCGGAAATAAAGAGGCAGCACTTCAATACCGTACTGTTCGATAATTTCTTCCGGCAGGTTGGCACAGGAATCTGTCATGATAACATAGCTCATAGAAAACTCCATTCTGTCTGCGGGGCAGACTCTATTATCATCAAATTTTTAAAACTTGTTGACTGCTCAACATCTTTTTCCATTATACCACATTAAATCTCATCTGTCAAGAGCGTAAAATCGCGGTTTTTCGGCACTTTTCGCAGAATATTTTTAGAATGTAATGCAAAAATCAAGGTTATTTAATACTTTTGTAAAATCTTTCTATTATAATATAAGTGGGTATAACTACCTTTATCTAAAAAATTTTTTGCTTTTTGATAAACTCAAGCGATGCAAATCGCGAAAAGGATGTGATCCCTTTGCGTAAATTTGAAGAAGAAACAAAAACTCGTCGCGGTGCGGCTTCCACCCGCTCCCGTGCCAAAAAAGAAAAAAAACAGCCCCTTTTGGTTAAAATGAGAAAACCCCTGCTTGTAGCCGGCGTGATTTTCGTGTTAATCATTGCCATTGTGGCTGGTGCGGCCCTGGGCGTTGTGGATAACACCACGGATCTGATTGCACAGGAATACAACTTAGACTTTTCCTCAGTTGTCTATGCCATCAATGAAGAAACAGGTCAGCCCGTTGAGTTCGAGCGCCTGTATGCCGAGCAAAACCGCATTTGGGTAGATCTTGAAAACACCCCCGAAATGCTGAAAAACGCCTTCATCGCCATCGAAGATGAACGTTTTGAAAAGCATAATGGTGTTGACTGGAAGCGAACTTTCGGTGCCACCATCGGCTACATCTTTAAAGGCAGCCGCTCTTACGGTGGTTCTACCATTACCCAGCAGCTGATTAAAAACGTAACGGGTAACGATAAACGTTCTCCCATCCGTAAAATTCAGGAAATTGTGCAGGCCTTAAACCTTGAGCAGAAAATGAGCAAGGATGAAATCATTGAAATGTATATGAATACCATTTATTTAGGGCAGGGTTGCCACGGTGTTCAAACAGCGGCCAATGTTTATTTCTCCAAAGATGTGTCTAAACTCACGCTGGCTGAATGTGCCTCCATCGCAGGTATCACCCAGTATCCTTCTAAATATGACCCCCTTTTAAACCCCGAGGCAAACAAAGAAAAGCAGGAACTGGTTTTAGCCAAAATGCTCGAACTTGAAATGATTACACAGGAAGAGCACGATGCGGCTGTGGCCGAAGAACTGCGCCTTGTGAAAGGTACAACGGAAATCGGCAGAGGTCAGATTCAGTCTTACTTTACCGATCAGATTGTCATCGACGTTTTAAAGGATTTGATGGAAAAAAATCATATGTCTGAAGCCGATGCCACAAAGGCGCTGTTTAAAGGCGGTTTAAAAATTTATTCCACCGTTGACCCCGATATTCAGCACGCGATGGAATATGTCTTTGAAAACGAAGCCAACTTCCCCGGCGGCGGCGAAACCCGTCCCGAATCGGCTATGATTGTCATTGATCCTTATACAGGTCAGGTGAAAGGTATTATCGGCGGTCGTGGTGTGAAGCAGGGTAACCGCGTGTTAAACCGCGCAACCCAGACTCTCCGTCAGGCAGGTTCATCTATTAAACCCATCGCGGTTTATGCTCCCGCGGTTGAATATGGCGTTATCACCCCCGCAACCATTGTTGACGATACACCGCTGACTATCGGCGAATGGTCTCCCAAAAACTCCGGCGGCGACTTTTTAGGTCCTATCACAGCCCGTGTTGCGCTGGAAAAATCCCGTAATATCCCTGCTGTTCGTATTTTGGACAAACTGGGTGTTGACCGTTCTTTCGACTTTGTCTCCAAAAAACTGGGGGTTACATCCTTAGTTGCAGGCGAAAAGCGTGACGATGGCAAAATGCATTCCGATAAATACTTAAGTTCCTTAGGTCTTGGCGGCTTAACCGATGGTATTTCCGTTATGGAAATGGCGGCAGCCTACACGCCTTTTGTAAACAGCGGCATATATACCAAGCCCTACACATATACTAAAGTTGTTGATGCAACCGGTCGCGTTATTTTGGAAAACAAAGTGGATTCCCATCGCGCTATGACCGCCGAAACCGCTTACACCATGACTCAGATGCTCTCCGGCGTTGTGAATTATGGTACAGGTGGCGCCGCAAACTTGGGCGGCATCTTTGCAGGCGGTAAAACAGGTACCACCGATAACGATATCGACCGTTGGTTTGCAGGTTTTACACCTAACTATGTGGGCGTTGTTTGGTTTGGTTACGATTCTCCCAAGCCTATGAGCGGTCTGGGTAATCCCTGTACATCTCTCTGGCGCAAGGTTATGACCGAAATTCATAAAGATGTAACCGTAAAATCCATCACAAGACCTTCCGGTCTTTCCTCTCAGGTGATCTGTCAGGACAGCGGTAAGATTGCATCTGCCGATTGTCCCAACACAAGAACCGATTATTTCCGCAGCGGCAAAGGTCCTTCTTCCTTCTGCGTGCATTCTGAATATCTGGAAAATCCGGAGGATAAGATTGACGATACCATTGAAAATGAAGATCAGGGCCTGAATGAAAACGAGCCCGGATCTACCACCGAGAATCCCACCCCCGAAGGGGATTCGCCCGTTAGCGATGACGAATCTCAGTATTGGTGGGAAGGCGACTGATAAATCCCTTTTAATAAGAAACAGAAAGGATGAATGCTTTGCATTATCTGGAGCGTTTTAACATTTGGTGCGAAAAGGCAGATGAAGCCACCCGTGCCGAACTTTTGGCTATCAAAAATGATGAGCAGGAAATTAAAGAACGGTTTTTTAAAGAACTGTCCTTTGGTACTGCAGGTCTCCGCGGTATTATCGGCGCAGGCACCGATAGAATGAATCTTTACACCGTTCGTCGTGCCACACAAGGTCTTGCTTCTTACATTCTGCAAAAAGGCGGCGATACGGCTCATCGCGGCGTTGCCATCGCCTATGACCCCCGCCATTTTTCAAAGGAATTTGCCCACGCTGCCGCCTGCGTTTTAGCAGGTAACGGTATCCGCAGTTTTGTGTATGACCAGCTGCAGCCCACCCCTGCACTTTCCTTTGCGGTGCGCCACCTTGGCACAGCGGCAGGTATTATGATTACCGCCAGCCATAACCCCGCTAAATATAACGGTTACAAGGTTTATGGTGAAGATGGTGCTCAGCTGAATGTGGCTGACTCTGCCATTGTTTTATCCTTTATTGAAAAAACTGATATTTTTGAAGGCGTTAAGTCTATGGATGAGGCAGAAGCCAAGGAAAAAGGGCTTTTAACCATCATCGGTGAAGACGTGCTGGCGCCTTATATCGAAGCGGTTAAATCCTGCCGACAGGCACCCATTGATACTGACCTTTCTATTGTTTACACCGCTTTTCACGGCGCAGGTTACAAACCTGTTATGCGCGTTTTAGACGAATGTGGCTTTAAAAATGTCTATCCCGTGCCCGAGCAGGCCATCCCCGACCCGAATTTTTCCACTGTGGATTCTCCCAACCCGGAAAATCCCGAGGGTTTTGCTATGGCACTTGCCCTTGCCAAAGAGAAAAATGCCGATATTATCATCGGCACCGACCCTGATTCTGACCGCATCGGTATTTTATGCCGCACCGAACAGGGTTACGAAATTTTAAACGGTAACCAGACAGGCGTCATTTTAATGGATTATGTGCTGTCTCAAAAGAAAAAGGGCGGACTTTCCCCCGATGATTACGTAATCAGCACCGTGGTTTCCACCAATATGGTGAAAAAAATGGCAGAAGATTATGGTCTTACTTTCTATCAGGTTTACACCGGATTTAAATTCATTGCCGGCATTATTAAAGACCACGAAGAGCAAAATCTTCCCGGTCGCTATCTCTTTGGTTTTGAAGAAAGTTTCGGTTATTTAGCCGGCACTTATGCCCGTGATAAAGACGCTGTCAGCGCGGCACTTCTTGCCTGCGAAGCGGCAGCCTATTACAAAAAACAGGGCAAAACTTTAATGGATGCCCTTGATGATTTACAGGCAAAATACGGCTACTTTGCCGAAGTCACCGATTCTGTTTATATGGAAGGGTTAGACGGTATGGAGAGAATGAAAAAACTCCTCAAATTCGTCGAAGAAAATCCCTTTAAAACCATTGGTGAAACCCCAGTTTTAGCCTTCCGCAACTATAATGTGGACACCCGTTATGACTTTGTGACAGGCGAAACGTCTTCTCTTGGAAAAGAGCCCGCAAACGTTCTTTATTTTGAACTGGAAAACGACGGATTTTTCATCCTGCGTCCCTCCGGCACAGAGCCAAAAATCAAAATTTACTATTCTTTGGTTGGTAAAAATAAAGAAGATGCCGAAGCAAAGCTCAAAAACATTAAATCCGCCGCAAAAATTTTATTTGAATAAAAAAGAAAAGGTCTCGGAAATATCCGAGACCTTTTTTATGTTTACATTTTAATATAAACCTGCTTTATTGTTCTTTTTTACCTGCATAACTTCTTTTGCCATCTCAACAGAAGACTGAAGAACACGCACTTTAGAGCCCTTTTCATTATGATGCAAAATCACAGGCAGAGCGCCGATTTTATAGCCTAATTTTTTAGCAATAAAGAGCATTTCAACATCAAAACCCCAGCCTGTCAGCTGCATTTTTTCAAAAATTGTCTGCGCCGCATTGTAGCGGAAGCCTTTAAAACCGCACTGGGTATCTTTTTCCTGCAGGCCCAGATTCATTTTAACAAAAGAATTAAAACCGAAAGACATCATTTTTCTATGCCAGGGATATTCTCCTTTTTCAGCCTGACGGTTGCCAATCACAACATCAATGCCTTCTGCAAGCATTTTTACCGCTTTATAAATGTTTTTTGGGCTATAAGCTAAATCTGCATCGGTGAAAATAATATACTGTCCTGCGGCAAATTTAACGCCATAGGAAACAGCGCCGCCCTTACCTTTATTTTCATCATATGATAACAAACGAATATGACCGTTTTCTAAAGATTTAACAATTTCTTTTGTTTTATCGGTACTGCCGTCATTAACCACCAAAATTTCATAAGGCATAGAACCAACAGACAGTTCTTTATCAATCAATTGCAAGGTTTTTGCAATTCTTTTTTCTTCATTGTAAGCCGGGATAATAACTGTAATCATGCTTTTTCTCCGTTTCCTGATGTTGCTAAAATATTCTATTCCAATTATACTCTTTTTCCGATAAAACTGCAATATTTATTTCGCAAAAAATACAAAATTTCCTTTATTTTTTACTTATTTTGTGGTATAATTATGATATATGGAAAAATGTTGTTTTTTGATGAGTTATCAACAGATATGTCGATAACTTTTAAACGTAAGAATGCGGGTTTGATGGCTCTTCTAAATTTTTTAATTGCTATAAATCCCATCCTTATCACGTTTTAAATTTTCAACAATCCTCTGTTTATAATCTGTAAACTGATGTTGATTGTGTTGTTAACAGATTTTTGCTTTCCATTTTATGTAAATTTTTAAATTTTACCCTGTTGATTGTTATTTTTTATAATCTTTTTATCAACAAAGTTATCAATATGGCAAAACCTTGATTCTGTCTGTGATGAAAGTACTTATCAACAGTTTCAACAGCCCTTACTATTATTACGATTAATCTTATATATTTTATATATAAAGAACGGAGCGTGCTAAAATGAAATTTTCCTGTAAACGAGAAGATCTTTTATCTGCTGTTTCCATCTCAGAACGTGCTGTTGCAGCAAAAAGTTCAATGATGATTTTAGAAGGTCTTTATATTGAAGCAAAGGAATCTGAAATTCGTTTTTTAGGTAACAATTTAGAACTTTGCATCGATTGCCAGATTCCCGGCAAAGTGGAAGCAAAAGGTAGCTGTGTTGTTAAAGCAAACCTGTTTTCTGATGCAGTTAAAAAACTGCCTTATTCTGCTGAAGATGTTTTTATTGAAGTGAATGAAAATAAAGTCATTTTTATTTCTGCCGGAAATGCAAAATTTAATTTTTCAACTGCTTCTGCCGATGAATTTCCTCGTCCCCAGGAAATCATGGCAAATGATGAAATTATGATTTCTGAAGCAGTTTTAAAAAATATGATTCGTCAAACTGTGTATGCCATCGCTCAGAACGATACAAAACCGTACCTGACCGGTATTTTATTTGATGTTAAAAACAATGTTTTAAACATTGTTGGTTGTGATGGTTATCGTCTTGCCATTCGCAGAGAAGATATCATTCACGAAACAGCGCTTAAATTTATTATGCAGGGAAAAACTGCAAGAGAACTCCTTAGCATTTTAGGTGATACTGATTATATCGTTTCCATTAAAGTCAGCGATAAACAGGCACAACTTTCTCTGAAAAACTGCACCATTACCACTCGTTTGATTGATGGTGATTACTTAAATTATGAAGGCGTTGCAAAACACGAAAATACACTGTTTATCGTAACCGATACCAAAGAAATTTTGGATTCTGTTGATAGAGCGGCGCTGATTGCATCTGAAGCGGTTAAAGCTCATGTTCTTTTACATATTGAAGATGGTCAGGTTAACATTAATTGTGAAACCGTGCTGGGTCAGGTAAAAGATAAGTTTGAAGTTGATATGCAGGGTGATCCTATTTCTATCGCATTTAATCCTCGTTATTTATTGGAAGCATTTAAAAATGCTGACTGCAAAGAAATTAAAATGAGTTTTTCAACTGCCTTAAATCCTGTTGTAATCCAGCCTGCAGACGGTAATAGTTTCCATTATATTGTTCTGCCTGTTCGCCTGCATTAATATGAAAAAAATCATCAAAGAAACCATCGTTGTAGAAGGAAAATATGATAAAATCAGGCTTGAAAGTTTGGTTTCAGCTAATATTTTGCAAACCGATGGGTTCCGGATTTTTAAAAATAAAGAAATGGTTTCTTTATTATCCCGCTTGGCTGATGAAACAGGTCTCATCATCTTAACAGATTCTGACAGAGCCGGTTTTATCATTCGCAATTATATCAAAAATTGTTTAGCGGGTAAAAATGTAAAGCAGGCCTTTATTCCAACAGTTGAGGGTAAGGAAAAAAGAAAAGAAAGCCCGGGAAAAGAAGGTCTTTTGGGTGTTGAAGGTATGCGGGATGAAGCATTACTTTCAGCGCTCGAGATGGCAAATTGTCAGATACAAAGTAAAGAGATGGAAAAAATTACCAAATCTGATTTTTTTGTATTAGGATTAACGGGAAAACCGGATTCTAAACAAAAAAGAGAAGATTTAGTGGCTCGATTAAATCTCCCAAAACGACTTTCTGCCAATGAACTTTTATCAGTTTTAAACGCACTTTACACAAAAGAAAAGTTTTTTGAATTATTTTAAGATGTCCTCCATATATTGTAATGATTTATTACATATATGGAGGATTTTTTATGATTGCAGCCATCATTGATTATAAAGAAGGTATTTCAAAACTGGATCAGACTCTTTTTTTAAAGAAAACGTTGAAAAACTGCAAAACAGAGATAAAAGAAAATGAAATTACTATAAAAAAATATTATATTCCTATTCATATAGAAAAACCGTCTGAAAAAGCATTACAAAAATTTTGTGACTTTTTAAAAAGAGAAAATGTGTTTTATATCTATCTAACCCACAGGGCAAAACAAATAGAATGCGTTAAAGAGATTCTCTCAAAAAACTTCTCTTTTTTTACAGGTCAACAGGTTATAAATTATAAAACCTGCGATATAATAAGGAAATATGCCGGCAAGAATGAAAAAAAACTGTCTGAGTCTTCTATTTTATTGGAAACTAATGACCCACAAAAAGCAGAAGATGTTATCAATCAGATTTGCCGCAGAGTTAAAAAAATTTCTATTAAAACCAATCAGGAAGAAAGATTTTCTCCCCTTTGTGAGTTTTTCTTAAAAGAATACGGTTTATTTATATCATTTAATGATACAGAAAACTATGACATCTATGTAGAACTGGATGCAAAGCCGGCTCCATCATTTTATTTAAATATATCCGCTGATGAAAAAAATGCCAACCGGATTATGTTTAAATTACAAAATAAAAAAGAACATGATCAATTTTATATAGAATTTTTAATTTATTGTCAATATGGTGCTTTAAATAAAAAAACAATAAAAGAATTTTTTAACCGACATTCTGTCAGAATTAGTAAAATTTTATAAAATAATCATTGACAAATAGTGTTCAATTATATATAATAGTAAAATAGTGTTAGTAAAGAGCTTGAAAGGGATGATAAAAATGTCTGAAAAGACAGTCTATCTCACTTACGAAGGTTTGAAGGAAAGAGAAAGAGAACTTGAGTATTTGAAAACTGAAAAGAGAAAAGAAATCTCTGAAAAAATAAAAGTGGCTTTAGGTTTTGGTGACCTGTCTGAAAACGCTGAATATGATGAAGCTAAAAACGAACAGGCAGAAGTAGAACTGAAAATCGTTAAACTTGAAAAAATGCTGAAAAACGCAAAAGTTATTGACGATGATGAAGTAACCACCGATGTTGTTTCTTTAGGTATCAAAGTTAAGGTGTTAGATATTGATATGGAAGAAGAAGATACCTATAGCATCGTAGGTTCTGAAGAAGCAAACCCCATGGAAGGTAAAATCTCTGACGAATCTCCTGTAGGCCGCGCACTGCTTGGTGCTAAGGTTGGCGACGTTGTAACCGTCGCATCTCCCGAAGGCGAATTTGAGATGAAAATTTTAGAAATCAGCAAATAATGTTTAACGTGAAACAATCACCCTTTGTTATGAAAAACAAAGGGTGTTTTTTTATGAAAATTTTACGATGTTTCACGTGAAACATCTTGAAAAGAGGTCGGGAATATGGTAAAATAATAGGGACAAAGTTCCTATAGAAAGGAAGATAAACATGGGTAAAGTAATCGCAATTGCAAACCAAAAAGGCGGCGTTGGTAAAACGACAACAGCTGTGAATCTCTCTGCTTGTCTCGCCACACAGAAAAAGAATGTTCTTTTAGTGGATTTTGACCCGCAGGGCAATGCTTCTTCCGGTGTTGGTGTAGATAAAGAGGCTCTTTCCCAGTCTGTGTATGATGTGATTATCAATGGCACAAAAATGGCAGATGTGATTGTGGATACCTGCGTTAAACATCTTTCTCTTTGCCCTACAACCATTGATTTGGCGGGGGCTGAAGTGGAACTGGTTTCTATGGAAAACCGCAACAATCTGTTAAAGGAAGCCATCGATAGCGTGCGGAATGACTATGATTTTATTATCATCGACTGTCCGCCATCATTAGGCCTTTTAACGCTGAATGCATTTTCCGCGGCAGATAGCCTTTTAGTTCCCATTCAGTGTGAATATTATGCGCTGGAAGGATTAAGTCTGCTGACAAAAACCATTCAGAACTTAAAAATGAGTTTAAACCCGAAGATTACATTGGAAGGCATTTTGCTCACAATGTTTGACCCGCGGACAAACCTTTCCAATCAGGTTATGGAGGAAGTGACAAAATACTTCCCCAATGAAGTGTTTAAAACCGTGATTCCCCGTAATGTTCGCCTTTCTGAAGCGCCCGGTTACGGTGAACCCATCATTTCATACGATAAATATTCAAAAGGTGCCCGCAGTTATGTAAAACTGGCAAAAGAGGTACTCCGTAACAATCAGAAAAAGGAGTCTTAATATGAAAAAAACAGAAAAAAAAGGCTTAGGTAAGGGTCTTGGCGCCCTGATGAATACTGAAGCGGTAACAACCGTTACAACGGATGTGCTTTCTTCCGCTGTTGAATTAAAAATTTCCCAAATTGAACCCAACAAAAATCAGCCCAGAAGCGAATTTAACCCCGATAAACTGCAGGATTTAGCCGATTCTATTAAGAAATACGGCGTTTTGCAGCCCATCGTTGTTAAAAAACAGGATAACGGTTTTTATAAAATCATTGCCGGTGAACGCCGCTGGCGTGCATCTAAAATGGCAGGTCTTTTGAAAGTGCCTGTTCTCGTTCGTGATTATGATGATCAGGAAACTATGGAAATTGCCCTGATTGAAAACCTGCAACGAGAAGATTTAAATCCCTTTGAAGAAGCCCATGGCTATCGTGAACTGATGGATGTTTTCGGCTTAACACAGGAGCAGGTGGCACAGAAAGTGGGCAAAAGCCGCTCTGCAGTGGCAAACAGCATCCGTTTGTTAACACTTTGCGATGAAATTAAAGAAATGGTTTTAAAGAAAGAATTAACCGTTGGCCATGTACGAGCGCTGCTTTCAACCGATAATGAGGGCGTTCAGCTGATGGCGGCCCGCAAAATTGTGGTGGAGGGCTTAACCGTTCGTCAAACAGAATCTTTAATTAAATCTTTATTAACCGTTAAAAAAGCGAAAAAGAAAAATCCGGTTGATGAAGAACTGCGTCGCTATTTAAATTCTTTGGAGAAAAAACTCTCCGATTCCTTGGGCACCAAGGTTAAAATTCAAAACAAGAAAAATCGCGGCAAAATTGAAATCGAATATTATAATAATGAAGATTTTGAAAGAATTATGAAAATTATCGGCTAACTGGTAAAAACTGGAAGCGCAAATTTACCTTTTCTCTGCATTTTTAGAAAAAATCAGTATAGAAATAAGCAAAATGACAGAAATTTTATCAAAAAGGGTAAATTAAATGGGAAAAGTTAGTTTACATAATTCTTACACAAAAATATATTAAATATCAGGCATTAAAAGAATAAGGAGAAAAATATGGATTTTTACGGATATACAATTCCACTTGAATGGATTTTAATCGGCTGTTTTGGCTTTTGCTTTTTAAGTTTAATTTTTGGCATCTCGGCTCTGTCTGTTGCCAAGGCAACCCGCAAAAGAATGAAGCGTTTGCTTCGTGATACCTCCGGTCGTGATGTGGTTGAAGTTGTTGCCAATTATTACGATAAATGTATTGCGGCTGTGGATGAATTCCGCGATGCAAAGGAAAGACTCGGAAAACTGGAGCAGGAAGATAAAGCCTGCATCAAAAAAGTGGGTGCCATTCGCTATAACGCCTTTAGCGATGCGGGCGGCAACCTTTCCTTTGCGGCAGCACTCTTAGATGAAAACGATAATGGTTTTGTGATTAACGGTGTTTACGGTCGTCAGCAAACTTCCACTTATTTAAAACCCATTACAGAAGGCACTTCTCAGTACGAACTTTCGGAAGAAGAAATTGAAGCACTGCGCACCGCTAAAATCAACTACGAAAAACTCACCAAGAAAAATTAAAAATAAAAAGACTGTGACAAAAGGTTTCACCTTGTCACAGTCTTTTTTTATCTTTATTTACGCAATTTCTTTTAAATAGTTAGCCGGATTAACGGGGGTACCGTTTTTACGAACTTCAAAGTGGAGATGGGGGCCTGTACTGCGGCCGGTGTTACCCACTTTTGCAATCAGATCACCCTTGGAAACCAGCGTTCCTGCAGGCACCAAAAGTTCGCTGCAGTGGGCGTAATAGGTCACAATGCCATTACCGTGGTCAATCTGAATCATATAACCGTAACCACCGTTATCATATTCAGAAAAAATAACCTTACCGTTATCGGCGGCATAAATGGCTGTACCGGTGTCGGCTGAAAAGTCAAGACCATCGTGGTTTCTGCCCCAACGGGAGCCATAACGGGAACTGAGACTGCCGCTGACGGGCATTGCTAAAGAGCCGCTGCCAACTGCACTGGGCAAATCTTTTGTGCCCAGACCGATGATTTCATCAATGGGTTTTTGCGTCATCGTTTCGGAAATCACTTTTCGATCAGACTCAACACCGTTAATATAGGTCACATAAGCATCCACCGAGCGAACACCCGTCTGACCCATGCGGAGCGTGGAGCGGTTTCCTTTATAATCATTGGGGTTTTTCTGCTCAATGGTGGTAAAAGGAACTTCCTCTTCTAAGGTTTTACGCTCTGTTGTTTTAACGGAAAGTAAGGGCTTGCCCGTTGCAACGCGCAGGGTTTTGCCGGATATATCAGCTAAAAGCGATGCGGCATTGGTTTTATAAAGTTCTTCAGGGAAAATGCCATAGGTCTGTGCGATAGATTCAAGGGTTTCGCCATTTGCGACCTTATGAAACACCATCTGACCTTCTGTTAACTGTTCTTTGCCGCGGGCAATGGTCTTTAAGGATGTTTTGGGCACAAAGGAAAGGCGGATTGCCACATCTTCGCAGAAGGATGCCACCACATCATCACGATTTTCAGAAAATTCTGCCTGATAATCGTCTAATAAAGCTTTCGCAGTTGCCTCGTTGGGCATGGAAAATAAAAGACGACCATCGGCATAAATACCGTAGGCGGGAATCATATCCGCAGAAACGGATTTTAAGGCCTCGCGGAGATCGGATTCCGATGTAAACTTGCCTTTCGGCACAAGTTTTAAGGAAATATCAACATTTTCCAAAGAAAATGCATCGGGATTGACATAAGAAAGTTCGTGATTAATCAAAGAAAGAGTTTCTTCATAGGCGGTTTTGCTGGGGCTGGTGCCCAACACCTGACCGTTTGCGGAAATCTGATAGCCAATGCTGGTGGTTACAAATAAAAGCACCGCCGCCGCTACGATAAGAGCGGCAGAAACGCCTATGGAAACCATCAGGTTTTTTGCCTGCTCTGTCAGATTCTCTCGGCAATAAGCAAGGAGAGAAGCCGCTTTTTTAGCCGCCGACTCGGCAGTTTTTCTGCCGAAAGAAAGCACGCGGGAGAGAACATCTTCCGCCATCACTTTCACGGACTTTTTCTGTTTTTCTTCTATATTATTTTGTTTTAATTCTTCTGTTGCCGTATTGGTTCTTTCTGCTTGCGGCACCTGCACGTAAAACTGTGACGGAATCTCATTAACGCGCTTCAGTTCTACGCGGGAGGAATTTTCGCTCACCGAATCACCTCTTTTTTTGTTTTTCTGTTTTTACTCTATGTAATTTCTGGAGAAATTATTACAAAAGTATTAAATCTTTTTCTATTATACAACACTTTTGTAACAATTGCAAGTAAAATCTTGTAAAGAATTTATGAACGGATGATAAAAGAGCCCATAAAAATTGATTTTTGATGGGAAATATGGTACAATGAAAAAAGAAAAAGGGGGTGAGCCCGTGGGAAAAGAAAAAAAGATGTTCTGGCTTTTGGCGGCCTGTGCTGTTTTGCCTTACCTTTTATATGGATTCCGCTATTTTCCCGTTTTGGATGACTATATTCAATATTGGGGTTATGGAGCATATCAAAACTCGTCTTATGTCTTTTTCGATGTGGGCACTCTCGCAACAAGACCGCTGGCAAGCTTTCTCGACGTGGCTTTTTGGGGAAAACTGTGGCACGTTTTGCCCATCGCTCTAGTGCTTGTCACAGCCCTTTTAATCGGCGCGGCTTATCATATAAAAGCCGCCCTAAAAAAAGCAGGCATCACGATGAGCCCGCTGTATTACCTGATTTTATTCCTGCTTCCCGTGGGGATGGAAGCGCGGTTTTGGCTCTCTGCCTCCACTCGTATTGTGGTGGGTTTGTTCTTTGCCGCCGGCTCTCTGCACGTTCTGGCAAGTTATTTATTTGAAAAACGAAGCGGCTGGAAACTTCTTGCGTTTGCTGCACTTTCCCTGATTTCTTGCGGATTTTATGAATCCGTTTCTGTGTTCTCGGCAGGTTGCGCTATCCTGCTTTGGCTCTATTATGTAGCATCCCGCCCCGAGAGCAAAAAATGTTTTGCGGTGCCTGTGATTTCTGCACTGAGCATCGGGCTGATGTTTGCGTATTACCGCATTTTTTCAGGTCTCGGCGCATTGGGAAGTCGTGCCGCAGGCATGAGTTTTGACAATTTTGGTGACAAAATGGCCGCCCTGTTTACCCAACTGGGTGAAATTTTCGGCGGATTTTATAATGGCATCGTTCTCGGCGCCATTGAGGGCATCAAAATTTTGTGTCAGCGTGGATTTTTTGGATTTTTCCTGCTGCTTTTGATGGGCGTTCTTGCCTTTTTCATCCTGCACAATGTTGAAAAAAGTCGAAAACTGTCACTTTGGCAGATTTTATTGTTAGAAATCGGCGGTTTGCTTTTATTTTTAGCACCGCTTGTGCCGAATCTGTTAGCCGAAACCGTATGGCTCACAAACCGCAGCATCTTTGTTTCCTTAATCGGTCTGGCTTTTATGCTGGAGCCCCTTATGATGCTGATTCCCACCCGTGTTAAAAAAATCATTTTGCCTCTTGTGGCGATTGTGTTTATGCTCTCGGCGGTGAATGAATATGGTGTTTACCAAAAAGTGCACGAGCAAGATATGGCGTTAGTTGACAAGGTGATTGCCAAAATGGAGGCGCCTGCTAAAATGGGCGAGTGCGAAGTGGCGGTTTTACTGCCTGCACCCATTGAAACGGAGCAAAACGCCTTTTATAAAGACCACGTTAAAAGCGTGTTTGGTGCCGATTGGTCCTTAACGGGTGCAGTTCGTGCCCGTATGGAAAGCCTAGCACCCAAACGGATTTACCCCGTTTTACCCGGGGAAAGTTATAACACCGAAAACACCCAAGTGATTGATTTGGAGATTAAATAAAGCCTTCCCCTTGAGGGGAAGGGGGACCGCCTGCGGTGGATGAGGCGAGAAAATGAATTTTAATAAAAAAGTTTTAACGAACAGGTCACAAAATTTAAGAAAAAATATGACAAAAGAAGAACGACATTTATGGTATGACTTTTTAAAGAACCTACCAATAGTCGTTCATAGACAAAAAGTGATAGGTCCGTACATTGTTGATTTTTATGTTGCCGCAAAGAAAATTGTTATTGAGATAGACGGTTCTCAACATTATGAGGGAGACGCAATAAAAAAGGATGAAAAAAGAGATGCGTTTCTGCGTGAATTAGGAATAAAAGTATTACGATACTCTAATTTAGAAATTAATAAGAATTTTAATTATGTGTGTCAAGATAGATGGAATCATATTGACACCTCATCAGTCACTTCGTGACAGCTTCCCCTCAAGGGGAAGCCTTAATAAAAATAAAAAGGAGAAAAACCATGAGTAAAAATAACTCTTGTGAAAATAGTTGCCACATGACCAGCATCGGCGGTCAGGCGGTGATGGAAGGCGTTATGATGCGCGGTCCCAAAGAGATTGCGGTGGCTGTTCGCAAGCCCGATGGGGAGATTATCATTGATAAAAAGCCCCTAAACTCCATCCTGCAGAAATGCAAATTTTTAAAACTGCCTATTATCCGCGGCGTTGTGTCCTTTATCGAATCCCTGATTATCGGCACACGAGCCCTTATGTTCTCTGCCGAATTTTTTGAACTGGAAGATGAAGAAGAAAAGGCAAAAAAAGAGGCCATGACCGAAGAAGAACGAGAAAAAGCCGAGAAAAAAGAAGGCAAAATGAAAGACTGGGCCATTTATGGCTCCGTGATTTTGGCTCTGGCCCTGTCCATCGGTCTGTTTATGTTGCTCCCCGCCTTTTTGGTTGGTTTTGTGAAGAAGTTCATTGATTCCAGTTTCCTCGCCACGTTAACCGAAGGCGTTGTTCGTATCGGATTGTTCCTGACTTATATTGCGCTTGTTTCTAAAATGGAAGATATCCGCCGCGTGTTTGAATATCACGGTGCGGAGCATAAAACCATCTTCTGCT
>JAZOLH010000081.1:0-13288 GCA_045652815.1 Clostridia bacterium | reverse complement strand
TTGCTATCGCCTCCATCGTCGTCGGTATGCTTCGGTTTGATAGAAAGAAATAAAAAAAGAGCCATTCCTTTCGGAATGGCTCTTTTTTTTAATAGTAACGTTCGTTGATTTTTCGCTTAATCCAAATGCTAAGGAGCAGTGCAATCAAACCGAGAGCAATGATGCCTGCCAGAATGTAAACGCCGGGCTCAGTGCCGCTCTGGATTTTCAGTTCTTCCCAGAGGGTGTTCATATAAGCGGTCATTTCGGGGTCCATATTCTGATAATAGGTGGCTTTCACGTCTTCGGTGCCATAGAGGATGTCCATAACATCTTCGTGAACTTCACTCATAGTTTCCTGATAACTTTCGCTGTTTCTAACCAGCACATTGGGAGATGCATAGTAGGTATATTCTGCATTGGCAACAGCGATTTCCTCAGAGAGCATAAAGTTGATATAGGCTTCTGCCAGTTCCTTGTTGCGCGCAACGGAGGGGATACACATAGCATCAACGAAGATGTTGGTACCGCTCTTGGGATAGAAGAAGGCCAGATCTTCGTTGTCTTCATACATAGTTAAAAAGTCACCTGCATAGTAGGAAGACACAGCGGCAGAACCGTTTTTCATTTTATTGAACATTTCGTCCATAACATAACTCTGCACTAAGGGCTTTTGCTTGAGCAACATAGCCAGCGCTTCATCCCACTGGGCTTTGTCGGTGGTGTTAACATCGTAACCCAGCGCGTATTGTGCTGTGCCGAAAGCGTCACGGGGGTTGTTAAACTGCAGAATTTTACCTGTGTTGGCTTCGTCCCACATAACATCCCAGTCATCGGGCTCGCCTTCGATTAAAGTGGTGTTATAAATCACGCCTACAACACCGTAAAAATAGGGAACAGTGTAACGGGATTCGGGATCATAAAAACCGTTTTTATATTCATCTGCAATATACTGATAGTTAGGGATGTTATCAAAGTTTAAGGGCAGAAGCATATCTTCCTTAATCATTTTCTCGATCATATAATCAGAGGGAATGACAACATCATACACCGCCGCACCGGAAGACAGTTTGTTATACATATCTTCATTGCTGGCATAGGTGGTGTAGTTAACCTTAACAGGTTTACCGTAGGTTTCGTAGTAATACTCTTCGAAAGCGGCGTTAACATCTAAAGTGCCTTCAGAACCATCGGAGATATATTCACCCCAGTTATAAACGTTCAATACTAAAACATCTTCTCCGCCGGAGCAACCTGCAAGCAAGGTAGAGAGCAGGAGAATCGAGAGCAGAGCTGCAAAAAATTTCTTCATACCAATTTCCTTTCTGCCATCTGGGCGGGCGTTTCGTTTGCTTTTCCTTTGCCTTTGCCTTCAACCACGTTAGACAAAATGAGAAGCAAGAGAACAGCGCCGATCATCAAGGAAGAAAGCGCGTAAATATCGGGGGTTACTTCCTTTTTGGTCATAGAGTAAATGAGTAGGGGCAGAGTTTGGAAATCGTTGCCCGTTGTGAAATAACTGATGACAAAGTCATCAAGAGATAAGGTGAATGCCATAATAAAACCGGAGATGATGCCCGGCATAATGGCAGGCAGTTCCACTTTAAAGAATGCGGAGATAGGCGTGCAACCCAAATCCATTGCCGCCTCAGACAGAGAGCGGTTCAGCCCCAACACGCGGGGACGCACATTTAAAATTACATAAGGCAGACAGAATGTGATATGGGCAATCAAAATGGTGGTAAAGCCCAACTTTTCCTGTGCGCCGAGGATGGTGCCCACCAAAACAAAGAGCAACATCATAGAGATACCTGTTACGATATCGGGGTTCATCATAGGCACGTTGGTGACGGATAAAATACTGCCGCGCAGTGCTTTAGATTTAAACTTGCCGATGCCCACAGCCGCCGCAGTGCCCAGCAGGGTGGAAATCACAGAGGCAGACAGGGCTAAAATCAGCGTGTTTTTAAGTGCATTAAACGTGTCGGGAGAAGAGAACAGTTCCCGATACCAATAAAGGGAAAAACCGGTCAGACTACCTGTGTTGCCCGTACTGTTAAAGGAAAACAGAATCAGCACCAAAATGGGAATGTAGAGAATGAGGAACACAAGGGCCATATAGATTTTAGACATTGTTTTCATTATTCTGCGCCCCCTTCCGTTTCACCAGAGAAGCGATTCATAACCCACAGAGAGAGCAGAACTAAAATCATCATCACGAGAGAAATAGCCGCACCTACATTGTAGGTATTCACATTCTGGAACTGACGTTCGATGGCATCACCCAATAAGTCGAAGGTACCGCCGCCTAACTTTTGGGAAATGTAGAAGGTACTGATAGAGGGAACGAATACCATTGTAATACCGGAAATGATACCGGAAGATGACAGAGGCAGAACCACCTTTGTCATAACCTGCAAAGGACTGCCGCCTAAATCTGCCGCGGCTTCTAACACACGGTTATCAATTTTGGCGATAGCGGTGTAGATCGGCAGGACCATATAGGGGAAGAAGTCATAGGCCATACCAAACACAACAGCGGCCTTTGTACCAATCATACGGATGGTGCCTAAATCAAGGGCGGTTAAAAAACCGTTGATGATGCCCGCATCGTCCATCAGAGCCATCATAGAGTAGGTTCTGATTAACAGATTTGTCCACATGGGGAGCATCAGGAGCATCACGAAAATTTTCTGCTGTTTGGGGTTGGCCCGTGCCATCAGGTAGGCAAGGGGATAGCCCAAAAGGAAACAAAACAGCGTTGCGATGAGCGATAAGCTGACGGATAAGGCAAAGGTCACCTTGTGGTCAGCTAGTGCCAGAATATTACCAAAGGTAAAGTTTCCTTCGGGGGTTGTAAATGCGAAATACATCACAAAAGCAAGGGGCAACACGATGAACAGGACAGACCAGACAACGTGGGGATATGCCACAATGCTTCCGGAGAGAGAACGTTTTTGTTTCATACTTATTCCTCCGCAGCTGCAGCATCAGATAATTCTTCCAGTTCATCACTGAAGCTGGAGTAGTCACCGTATTTGCCGGAATATTCAGATTTTTTCATAATATGAATGGCATCGGGCTCAATGTAAAGACCGATTTTTTCATCAACACCCACAAAGTCTGTGGTTTGAATCATCCATTTAAAGCCGCCGATATCAACAATGATTTCATAATGAACGCCTTTAAAGGTTACAGAGGTAACAACACCGGTGAGCATACCTTTATCAACAGACACAACGTCAACATCTTCGGGGCGCACAACAACGTCAACTTCTTCTTTCGGTGCAAACCCTTTATCCACACAGGTAAAGGTGTGACCGGAGAAGGTTACCTGCAGGTCGCTTTCCATAATACCGTCAACGATGTTACTTTCGCCGATAAAGTCAGCAACGAAAGCGTTTTTGGCTTCGTTATAAATATCAATGGGGGAGCCAATCTGCTGGATTTTACCATCGGCCATAACCACAACCACATCAGACATAGAAAGGGCTTCTTCCTGATCGTGGGTAACGTAAATAAAGGTGATACCTGTTTGTTTCTGAATTTTTTTCAGTTCGTTCTGCATATCCTTACGCAGTTTTAAGTCAAGGGCACCCAAGGGCTCATCGAGCAGGAGCACTTTCGGGCGAGAAATCAGCGCACGGGCAATGGCAACACGCTGCTGCTGACCGCCGGATAACAGATTTACGTTCTTGCGTTCAAACCCTTTTAAAGCCACCAGTTCCAGCATCTCTTTAACCTGCTTAGAAATTTCGGGATTGCTCTTTTTCTGCAAGCGCAGGGGGAACGCAATGTTTTCATATACGTTTAAATGGGGAAACAGGGCATATTTCTGGAATACGGTGTTGATACTTCTTTTATAAGGCGGCAGGTCGTTGATTTTAACACCATCGAAAAACACTTCGCCTTCATCGGGCGTTTCAAAACCGCCCACAATACGCAGGGTAGTGGTTTTACCGCAACCGGAAGGACCCAGCAGAGTGATAAACTGCTGATCATAAATGTCTAAATTGATGGTATCCAAAACGGTTTCACCGTCAAAGGATTTACAGATGTTTTTCAGTTCAATCAATTTTTTCATACTTTAGCCCCCAAAAAATCAAAATAAAAAAACAAGTGACGATTGTTCATCACTTGTTTGGAACTGCATACTATATAGAAAATGCAGGACACAGGATAGGCGTTAGGAGTCGTACACGTACTCTTATTGACCATTTCACAAGTCGATGAAACCTCATCGTATCTGGTTTTTAAGCAACCAACTTATAAAACTTGAGCTTCTAACTCAATCAATAATGCAGCTTGCGCTGCGTCCGAAGAGAACTTCGGTTTGCGGCGTTCGACCCGGCTCTCCGTGTGGCCTCGCCTAATTTCTTACCGGTCGTTTTGTACTTTTATGTAAAGTTCAAGTGAATTATAGCATAACAGAGCCCCCTTTGTCAATAGAGTTTTGCAGGTTTTACATGGAAAAAAATAAGTTTTTTAACCTAGTCAAAATCTACAAAAGAAAAGGGCAGGAAATGGTAAAAACAGGGAAAGCAGATAAAAAAGGTTGCCAGAGGGCATTTTTTATGATATACTAAAACTATATTATATATGGCAAAACCAAAATATAATCGGCGCCCATCAGGGTGCAGGGGGGACTATATGAACAAACCGGAAGTCAGAAAACGTCGCTTTGGCGACAGATATGATGGCTGGCGCGTTAGAAGCGGCGACCCTTTCTTTGTTGTCATTCCGCACGTTATGCGCTCACGCCTTGATAGTCAGGTTTTCTTTGAAGAGAAAATCGACATTTCCGAGCTGCGCGAGTTTATTGTAAAACACCGTGAAGAAATTCCCGGTCTTTCTGCCTATCACGTCATCACAGCGGCTGTGATCAGAACCATTGTGCAAAAACCGCGTCTCAATCGCTTTGTCAGCGGTCGTAAGATTTTCGCAAGAAACTATCTGCGTGCTTCTTTAACGGTGAAAACCAGTATGTCTGAAGATGCTGATGAGGCACAGATTATGCCCGAATTTGAACCCACCGACACGCTGCGCGAAATCGCACAGAAGTTTAACGAACAGGTTGTGGAAACTAAAACTAGAGACGAAGAATCTCAGGGTAACGGCACAGATGCTCTTGTTCGCATTATCAATATGTTGCCCGGATTTTTAATTAAGTTTGTTGTCTGGAGTCTTCGCAACTTAGATGCACTGGGCTTGATGCCGAAAATCATTAACAAACTGAGCCCCTTCCATTCCAGTTTGTTTGTAACCAATGTGGGCTCTATCGGTATCAACTCCATTTACCATCATTTATATGAGTTTGGTACCACATCCATTTTCGTGGCCATCGGTAAAAAAGAACTGGTGCGCGAACTGCAGGCAGATGGTAGCGTTACAACCAAAAATATGATGAACATCCGTTTCGTTTTAGATGAGCGAATTTGCGATGGTTACTATTACGCTTCTGCTATTAAACTCTTTAAATCCTTAATGAAAAATCCCGAAAAACTGTTAGAGCCACCCGAATATATCGGCGTGGATCGATAAAAAAAGACGGCGAAAAGCCGTCTTTTTTTCTGCCCGAATTGAAAATTTTACTTGTTTTTATAGGCTGTGTATGATACAATATAAAATGAATAAGTATGAACTTAATGTAATTAAAAGATACGACACTTAGGAGGAAAATTATGGAAGGTATTTTTATGGCGCTGGGTTTAATCGGCGGCCTTGTCCTGTTCTTGTATGGTATGGACATGATGGGCGACGGTCTGAAAAAACTGGCCGGCGGCAAACTGGAGTCTGTTTTGGCAAAACTCACATCTACAAGATGGAGAGGCTTTTTGCTGGGTCTTGCTGTGACTGCGGTGATTCAGTCATCTTCTGCCACCACCGTTATGCTGGTTGGTTTTGTTAACTCCGGCATTATGGCGCTGGGTCAGACCATCAGTATCATTATGGGTGCTAACATCGGTACAACCGTTACATCCTGGCTTTTATCAACAGCCGCTATCGGTGAAACAGGCGGTATGGTGCTGAAACTGTTAAAGCCCGATTCTTTCACACCGATTCTGGCGCTTATCGGCTTTTTGATGATTTCCGCATCCAAAAGTGACACTAAGAAAAACACAGGTGTTATCTTTATCGGTTTTGCGATTTTAATGTTTGGTATGGACGCTATGAGCGGCGCTGTGGAAAGTCTGCGTGATAACGAAACATTTACACAGATGCTGACCATGTTCTCCAATCCTGTTATCGGTATTTTAATCGGTACACTGTTTACTGCCATCATCCAGTCTTCTTCCGCTTCTGTGGGTGTTCTGCAGGCGCTGGCGCTGACTTGTGTGATTCCTTACGAAACAGCCATTCCTGTTATTTTGGGTATGAACATCGGTACCACCATCACCCCGATTATTTCTTCTATCAGCGGTAACACCGATTCTAAACGTGTGGCATTTTCCTGTCTTTACATTAAGATGGTAGGCGTTATTGTAGTAGCCGGTCTTTTCTACCTGATTAACGCATTTGCTCCCTTTGCATTCCTGACCGAACGTGCAGGCGCTATGAACATCGCTATTGTTCACACCTTGTTTAACATTTTCTCCACAATCATTCTGATTCCCTTCTGCTCCTGGTTTGAAAAACTGGCAATCAGAACCATTCCCAACAACAATAAAGAACGTGAAAACGACGTATTCGATACCTTGGATGAACGCTTCTTAACAATGCCCGGTTTCGCAGTTGAAAAAGCCCGTGATCTGGTTTGTGAAATGGCTCAGATTTCCCGCGATGCCTTTACAAAAGCAACCGCACTTTTCGCTGAATATGATCAGGCACAGTTTGATGAAGTAGCGGCTCTGGAAAAGAGCATTGATAAATATGAAGATAAAATCAGTACCTATCTGGTTAAAGTGGCAGAACAGGATATGTCTGCAAAAGACAGCAAGACTGTTACCGAACTGTTGCACTTCATCGGTGATTTTGAACGCATTTCCGACCACGCGTTAAACATTGCCGAAGCGGCTCACGAAATTTATAGCAAGGGCATCAGTTTCTCCGAACAGGCAAAAGCAGACCTGGCGATTATCAGTAACGCTGTTGCGGAAATTCTGGAATTAACCATCTCTCTGATTGTAGAAGAAAATCTGGAAGCAGCAAAAAATATTGAGCCCTTAGAGCAGGTTATTGACCGCCTGAAGAGAAAAATCAAAAATGGCCACATCGACCGTCTCCGTCAGGGCGATTGTACTATGGAACTGGGCTTTGTGCTTTCTGATTTGCTCAATAACTATGAACGTATCTCCGACCACTGTTCCAATATTGCGGTTTGCTTCATTGAAGTCAGCCACGATTCCTTTGAAGCGCATAAGTATATCAAGCAGCTCAAAACCGATGAAGGTTCTGACTTTGCAGAAGTGTACGAACAGTACAAACAGAAATATTATATCGACTAAGTTCTACATAAAAAAGAGCCACCTGCTATGCAGGTGGCTCTTTTGTTTTGCGTTATTCCGAGCAGACGTTGGTGGCGGGCTCTCCTTGCAGAAACCGAATACACATAGCTGGGAAATGGTTGTGGCATCGTCCAAAGAGAGGAGTAGATAGAAAAAAAGCCATCCGCGTTTGCGGATGGCTTTTTGAATGTTAAAATTATGCCTGCTTGCCCTTTGTGAGAGCTTTGATAGCAAACAATGTACCAACGGTGAGAACGATGCCCACGGGCAGTAAAATGTAAGCACTCTGAATGAATGCGGCCAGCAGATAAACCACGAAGGAAATAGCAGCCACAGTCAGCGCGTAAGGCAACTGAGTGGATACGTGGTTAACGTGGTTAGACTGGCTACCCGCAGAGGACATAATGGTTGTGTCGGAAATGGGGGAGCAGTGGTCACCGCAAACTGCACCGGCCAGACATGCAGACATACCGATGATTAACAGTTCGGATGTGGGCTCAAAGATGGTAGCAACGATGGGGATTAAGATACCGAAAGTACCCCAAGAAGTACCGGTGGAGAACGCCAGTACGCAAGCAACCAAGAAGATGATTGCGGGCAGGAAGTTAGCAAGGCCGGCTGCGGCGGATTTCATTAAACCGTCAACAAATTCAGCAGCACCCAGCATACCGGTCATGTTCTTCAGGGTCAGTGCAAAGGTGAGGATTAAGATGGCAGGTACCATTGCTTTAAAGCCTGCGGGAATAGCAGCCATAGCGTCTTTAAAGGTGATAACACGTCTTGCAATCAGGTAAATAACGGTTACGACGAGGGCAACGATAGCACCCCAAGGCAGACCAACAGTTGCGTCGGTATTACCGAAAGCGGTGATAAAGTCATCGCCAGCGAAGAAACCACCGATGTACAGAAGACCTAAAACGGAGATGATAACTAAAACGATAACGGGGAAAATCAGATCGATTACTTTGCCCTTGGGATTAGCATCTTCCGTTTCTGCTTTTTCAACATCATCAGAACCGGAGGTGTAAAGATCACCTTTGGTCATAGCGTTGAATTCGTGCAGTTTCATCGGACCGTAATCAAACTTCATCAGGATGATTGCCACAACAAACACGATCATTAACAGGGAATAGAAGTTATAGGGAATAGCACGAACGAAAAGTTCGATGCCGGAGTAACCGGTGCCTTCTGTAAATTCAGAAACAGCTGCTGCCCAAGAAGAAACGGGAGCGATCATACAGATAGGAGCCGCAGTTGCATCGATTAAGAATGCAAGTTTAGCACGGGAAACGTTATGCTTATCGGTGACAGGACGCATAACACTACCAACGGTTAAGCAGTTGAAATAGTCGTCGATGAAAATCAGAACGCCCAAAATGAAGGTTGCAAACATAGCACCAACACGGGATTTAATGTGAGTTTCTGCCCAACGACCGAAAGCAGCAGAGCCACCTGCTTTGTTAATCAAAGCAACCAGCGCGCCTAAGATAACTAAGAAAATGAAGATACCAGCAGTGCCAGATACAGCAGCGATTAAACCTTCGTTTAATACAGCATCCAATGCGCCAATGGGTTTCCAGTTCATAGCCAGCAGACCGCCTAAAACGATACCGATGAACAGAGAAGAGTAAACTTCTTTTGTGATGAGAGCAAGAGCAATAGCAACCAGGGGCGGAACAAGAGCCCAGAAGGTAGCATAATAGTTGCTCACAGCTGCTTCTTCACCTGTGGCAAAAGCAACGATGGAAGTTGCTAAAACCATCATCAGCGTAAGGATGCAGGTGAAAATGGTTTTTTTGTTAAAACGTTTCATTTTAACCCTCCTAAAATAAATTACAAAGTTAATAAAAAAAGCATGAAGACTTATTTTGCGCCTTCATGCCAATTTACATAAATATGATAGCGCTCCACAAGACTGTGACAGTATGAGACATATTCTGCAACATACCAGCAAAAAAACGCAGGTATTCGTTTTTTCACTTCGGCGAAAATTCCTTTTGCAAACCCTAAATACCTTTATAACGGGCAGGCTACTGATAATTTCCGCACCTCTATCTTTATAAACTTTATATGTTAATCCTACCATAGACGAGGATTTCTGTCAAGACATTTTTTGACAACTTATGCCTTTTTGCGCTCGGGCAGTTGCACCAGCATAATGGCCACGAACATCAAAGCACAACCGCAGATTTCGCGGAAGGAAAGGGCACCGCCTGTCAGGTTCCAGCCCAGCGCTACCAAAAGGGAGGTGGAAAGTGCCGCGAAAACAGATTCCAGACTCATTAAAATGGAGGCAGAGGTGGGGTCGGTGTAACGCTGGCCCACAATCTGCAGAGTGTACGCCACGCCGCAGGAGAAAATACCCGAATAACCGGTGGCCATCCAGCAATCGAGGATAGGAGCAATTTCGGGGGATTCAAAGAGGAACATATAAATCAGATTCCAGATGCCGCAAACAAAAAACTGCAGGCAAGCCAGTTTCACGCCATCTACTTTCGGTGCAAAATGGTCGATGACCATAATGTGACCGGCAAAAACCAAAGCACAACCTAAAGTCAGCACGTCGCCGATGTTGATGGAAAGAGAAGCATCCATGCACATCAGGTATAAACCGCCCAGAGCGATGGCAACACAGAGCCAGGTGATGGGGCGGGTCTTTTTGCCGAAGAACAGGCTGATAATGGGAACTAAAACCATATAAAGAGCGGTGATAAAGCCGGATTTGCCGGGGCTTGTGTACACCATACCGATGGTCTGCAATGTGGTGGCGGTGCAAAGGAATGTACCGCAGATAAAACCTGCAAGAAGCAGCTGTTTGTCAATCTTGCCGATGGGTTCGCCACGTTTTTTCTTGCCCCAATCAATACAGAAGATAACGGGAAGCAAAACAAAGCCGCCCAGCATACTCCGCACACCGTTAAAGGTAACGGGGGAGATGAGTTCAACACCCTTACTTTGCGCTATGAAAGAAATGCCCCAGATAACAGAGGTCAGGAGCAATAAGAGATTGCCTTTTAATTTTTGTTTATTCATGGTTTCGACCTTTCTTGACAAGAATACTATTATTGTATATGTTTTTCGGGAGAAAGTCAAGAATAATAGATGTATTTAGGTTGCGAGAAAAAGAAAAAGCCCCGCGAATTGCGGGGCTTTACATAACAATTATTTGGTGCCGAAGATACGGTCACCTGCGTCACCCAAACCGGGCACGATGTAGCACTTTTCGTTTAAGCATTCATCCACGTTAGCGCAGTAAATTTCAACGTCGGGATGAGCTTCGGAAAGTGCCTTGATGCCTTCGGGAGCAGCGATTAAGCAAAGGAACTTAATCTGCTTGCCGCCATAGGATTTGATCTGACGGATCGCATCAATGGCAGAACCGCCGGTTGCCAGCATGGGATCAACAACAACGATTAAACGCTGGTCGATATCGGGGGGCAACTTGCAGTAATATTCGTGGGGTTCCATAGTTTCTTCGTCACGGTACATACCGATGTGACCCACTTTAGCAGAAGGCACAAGGTTTAACATACCGTTAACCATACCAAGACCCGCACGCAGAATGGGCACAACAGCCATGGTTTTACCTGCAATCATTTTCTGAGTGGTCTTCTGAATGGGAGTTTCGATTTCCACATCTTCCAACGGCAGATCGCGCAGGGCTTCAAAGCACATCAGCATTGTGATTTCTTCAACCAGTTCGCGAAACTCTTTGTTGGTGGTTTCTACCTGACGAAGAATGGTTGTTTTATGCTGAATTAAAGGATGGTCAAAAATAACAACGTTTTTCATAACGGGCTCCTTATTCTGCTTTTGCCTTGGAAACAACCAGGTTGATGATGATACCGATAATCAGTGCGCAAGCGACGGATGTCAGAGTTACCTGGCCGAAGGTCAGGGTCAGACCACCGATACCTGCGATTAAGATAGAAGAAACAACGAACAGGTTTTTGTTCTGATTCAGGTCAACAGTCTGTACCATCTTCAGACCGGATACAGCGATGAAGCCGTAAAGAGCCATACAAACGCCACCCATTACGCAAGAGGGAATGGAGTTAACGAATGCAACGAAGGGAGATACAAATGCGATCAGCACTGCTAAGATTGCAGCGGTGATGATGGTGTAGATAGAAGCGTTCTTGGTGATAGCCACACAACCAACGGATTCACCGTAAGTGGTGTTGGGGCAGCCGCCAAAGAATGCGCCAACCATAGAACCGATACCATCGCCCAGCAGAGTTCTGTGCAGGCCGGGTTCAACTAAAAGGTCGGATTCGATGATAGAAGAAATGTTTTTGTGGTCAGCTAAGTGTTCAGCAAATACTACGAATGCAACGGGGATGTAAGCAACAGCGATGGTGCTGATGTAAGCTGCATTCACTTCGCCTAAACCTTTAAATGCGGTTACGAAGGTGAAGTTGGGAACAGTAAAGAAGGTGTTTAAAGTAACACCGTCAGCAACTAAAGCGGTTAAGGGTTCAACGTTTAAGATTTTGATAGCGTCGATGTTTGCAGCAAAACCGATAGCGGTCATAATAGCTGCGGTTGCGTAACCACCTAAAATACCGATGATGAAGGGAATCATCTTAACGGTCTTTTTACCATAGGTTGCGCAGATAGCAACGATTAACAGGGTAACTAAACCAACAAAAACGGTAGCCAAGGGAGATGCCAGCTGAGCGCCTGCAGCATCTAAAATGTTACCTTTACCCATATCACCAACAGCGTTGCCTGCAAGACTCATACCGATGATAGCAACGGTAGGTCCGATAACAGCTGCGGGCATCAGTTTGTTAATCCAGTTAACGCCTGCAATTTTAACGATGATAGCGATTACAACATACACAAGACCTGCAAAGATAGCACCTAAGATGATACCTAAGTAGCCCAGACTCATAGAAACGCCGCCTGCAAAAGCTGCAGCCATAGAGCCTAAGAACGCGAAAGAAGAACCTAAGAATACGGGACTCTTCTTTTTGGTGAATGCAACATACACTAAAGTACCGAGACCGGCGCCAAACAGAGCAGCAGCGGGACTCATGTCGTTACCGATGATAACGGGAACAACCAGTGTTGCAGTCATGATGGACAAAAGCTGCTGAATTGCAAAGATAATCAGCTGTCCAAACTTGGGTTTGTCGTTTACGTTGAAAACGAGTTTCATTTGAATAACCCCTCCAAAATAAAATTTTTTGCGATAAAAATCGACTTTTTTATCTACGATAAAATATACCCCAAATCAGAAAAAGAGTCAAGGGGGTTTTACATATTTTGTTGAATTTGACGGAAAAAAAGATTTTTACCCACAAGAACTTGTGGTGGGGTATTTTCGCCGAACGAACAAAACCCCCAAAACCAAAGGCTTTGGGGGTTATCTTAAAAATTATCCATTTAATTCCATTTGTGCATTATGCTAATTTTAACGGAAAACCTTTTGAATGTTTGTAACAGTTAACGTTTTTTCCGTAACGGAAAAGGTGATGTTATAATCCGCAAAATCCATAGCGTAGATGCGCTCTGGGTCATCCTGATAGGAAGGGCGGGGGTCGTTTTGCAGGATTGTCAGTAAACTATCCTGTAAATCAGAAGAAACAACGTTTAACAGTTCTTGGGGACAGTTGACAGACAGGGCATAATCCACGAAGTTTTCCGCAAAACCGTAAGCGGCATCAGGGTGGCAATCGCTATAGGGAATGTAGGGTTTAACATCCACAATCGGCGTTCCGTCCAGCAAATCGGCGCCGGTTACCAAAAGCACAAGCCCATCTTTTTCCGTTTCTTCCACACCCACCAATTTAACGGAAGAAAGGCCGATATTATTGGGGCGGGAAGGGGAGCGGGTAGCAAACACGCCCACACGGGGG
>JAZOLH010000080.1:0-3216 GCA_045652815.1 Clostridia bacterium | reverse complement strand
TGCAACACCGTCAACATACTGCTGGGGGGTGATGCCGGCTTCTTTTGCCGCTTCACCGATTTTCTGACCGTGTTCATCGGTACCGGTCAGGAAAAATACGTCATAACCTCTGGCGCGTTTATAACGAGCGATAGCATCGGTGAGCACGATTTCATAGGTGTTACCGATGTGAGGTTTACGGGACGTATATGCAATGGCGGTTGTGATATAATACTTTTCCTTCATGCCAATCCTCCCGTTTATCTTTTGCATGGGCATTTTTTTGCCCATAATTCGCTTATTATAATATACATTATTATATTATAACATAGTTTTCCAAAAAATCAAAGGTTTTTTCCCATTTTATTTAATTTTTTCTTGCGGGGGTAAATCCACCAAAATCACATCGTCACCAATCTGCTTGATTTTGTCCCAAGGAATCACCAAATCCCCTTTGGATGAGAAGTTAAAAAGTTTGGCTCTGCCCGGCACAATCACTGATTCTATCGCTCCCGCTTCCAAACTCACTTCCACATCAGAAACAAAGCCAAGACGGGATGCATCCCGAAGATTAATCACCTCTTTTTGTCTGAGTTCCCCTGCCCTATGCATAAAACCGCCTCCGTTTTTTACTTTTGATATTGATATGGACTTCCTTACATCATCCATCCGTTTTGCATTAATAACGCGCAAAAAAATTTCAAAAAAATGAATAAATCCTTTCTTTAAGGTCACAATAGGTATTGACAGAAACAATAAAGGAGAGGATTTTGTGACAACGATTGACAATTTATCTTTGATTCTGGTGATTATCGGCGCTCTGAACTGGGGCTGTATCGGCTTGTTTGGCTTTGATTTGGTTGCCACCATTTTTGGCGGCCAAATGGCAGTCTTAAGCCGCATTATTTACAGTCTGGTGGGCATTGCCGGTCTTTGGAGCATCACTCTTTTGTTTAAAGAAAAGGTGCCCGCCAGCCACGATAACAGATAAAGAAAATCTATTGAAAATAGGGACGTTTTGCTTGGGGAAACCCTGCAAAACGCCCCTATTTTTTCTGTTAAAGCATATATAAAAATCGCCCTAAAACCAAAGCCAAAAGCCCCGGCAAACCGAAAATGCCGCAAATGGTGGCGGTAACAATATTAAGCCCGATGGTAAAACCAAGTCCCGAAAAAATCAGGTTGAATATGTAAAGCCCTACGCCGCCTAAAACCGAACGAAACAACAGACCGAAAATGTGCTTTAGCGGTTTGATAAAAATGCTGAACAGCGCAAGCAGAATGAGCCCCAAAATTGCAAAAGCTGTAATTTCTCCGGCACTCATAAAAACCGCTCCCCTCCTGCCGCTTCAGCCATTAAAAAATCGCAGCTGATACCTTCTTTTTTTGCTTGACGAATGCAATAATCAAGCCTTGATTCTGCGGCTTTGATTTCATAAATACAGCACTCAAGCATGGCACTGTTTTCAGCAAAATTATAGTTATTATGGGCAATTTCCAAATCCCGTTTTGCTCTGCTGATTTCCTGCAAAAAGTTCTCATTCTGTTTCAAAAATTCTTCTTCCTGCTGCTTTCTTTCACGAAATTTTTGCACAACATTTACCAGGGTTCTGCTCCATTTTCCAAGACTGATCACGATCATACGGATTGTCCTCCTTCGTCATTTGTCACTATCAGTATAAGCGCGGTTTTGCCCAATTATTCCATTTTCAGAAAAAACCTGCAAGAAAGTATAATATTTTCAAAGAAATCTCTTGATTTTACGTCGAAAATTTGATATACTTATTAAAATATCTCTTGAAAGGACGTGTTCTTTTGGCTGAACTGATTGTTAGAGAGGGCCTCACCTTTGATGACGTGCTTTTGGTCCCCCAAAAATCCGATGTAACACCTGACATGATTAAACTGGGAACTCAATTGACCCAGAACATTAAATTAAATATTCCTTTGATGAGTGCCGCGATGGACACCGTAACCGAATCTGCTTTGGCAATTGCTATGGCTCGTGAAGGCGGTATCGGTATCATTCATAAAAATATGACCATCGAAAAGCAGGCACAGGAAGTTGACAGAGTTAAACGTTCCGAACACGGCGTTATTGTTGACCCCTTCTTCCTGTCTGCACAGCATACTTTAAAAGATGCTGACGAACTGATGGGTAAATATAAAATTTCCGGTGTGCCCATTTGTGAAGATGGTAAACTGATTGGTATTATCACCAACCGTGACCTGCGCTTTGAAACTGACTTTTCTCGTGCTATCGGCGAAGTTATGACAAGAGAAAACCTGATCACCGCGCCTGAAGGCACAACACTAGACGAAGCTCAGGAAATCCTGCGCAAACATAAAATCGAAAAACTGCCCATCGTTGACAAAAAAGGCAACTTAAAGGGCTTAATCACCATTAAAGATATTGAAAAGAGCGTGCGCTACCCCAACTCTGCTAAAGACAAAAACGGTCGTTTGTTAGTTGGTGCGGCACTGGGCGTTACCGCTGACGTGTTAGATCGTGCTAAGGCGCTGGCTGATGCTCAGGTTGACGTTTTCGTGTTAGACTCTGCACACGGTCACAGCGAAAACATCATCAAAGCAGTTGCTTTGGTTAAGAAACACTTCCCCCATATCGACTTGATTGCAGGTAACATTGCAACAGGTGCTGCTGCAGAAGAACTGATTAAAGCAGGTGCTAACGCTGTTAAAGTCGGCATTGGCCCCGGTTCTATCTGTACCACCCGTGTGGTTGCAGGTATCGGCGTTCCGCAGATCACTGCCATTCACGATGTTTACGAAGTGGCTAAAAAGTATAATGTCCCCGTTATTGCAGACGGTGGTATTAAATATTCCGGCGACCTGCCCAAAGCCATCACCGCAGGTGCTGACGTTATCATGATCGGTAGCTTATTTGCCGGTTGTGACGAAAGTCCCGGTCAGGAAGAAATCTATCAGGGCAGAAAATTCAAGGTATATCGTGGTATGGGCTCTTTGGCTGCTATGTAAGTTGGTTCTAAAGACCGTTATTTCCAGACCAACACCAAGAAACTCGTTCCCGAAGGCGTTGAAGGTCGCGTACCTTACAAAGGCCCCCTGGCTGACACTGTTTATCAGCTCTTAGGCGGTCTGCGCTCCGGTATGGGTTACTGCGGTACACCCACCGTTGCTGACTTAAAAGAACGTGGTCAGTTCATCAAGATTACCGGCGCCGGCTTAAAGGAAAGCCATCCGCACGATATTTACATT
>JAZOLH010000079.1:0-2364 GCA_045652815.1 Clostridia bacterium | reverse complement strand
GATTTTTGTATCGGCGGTGCGTGCTATCCCGAATGTCACACAGAATCTGTCCACGTGGCAGACGACATCCGTTACCTGAAAGAAAAAGTGGATGCAGGTTGCGACTTTTTGACCACCCAGATGTTTTTTGATAACAATGTGTTATATAATTTCTTATATAAAATTCGTGAAGCGGGCATTACCGTTCCCGTTGTGGCGGGCATTATGCCTGTGACAAACGGAAAGCAGATTAAAAGAATCTGTGAGCTTTCGGGCACCTATTTGCCTAAACGTTTTAAGTCAATCGTGGATACATTCGGTGATAACCCTGCGGCTATGAAACAGGCGGGCATTGCCTATGCAACCGAGCAGATTATTGACCTCTTAGCTAACGGTGTGAACGCCATTCACGTGTATTCTATGAACAAACCTGATGTTGCCAAGGCCATTCAGGATAACCTGTCCGATATTATTTTGTAATGGAGAGAATGATATGAACATTCGTGAAAAAATGAAGCAGGGTAGACTGTTTTTTGACGGTGGCTCGGGCACTATTTTGCAAGGTTATGGTTTACAGCCCGGTGAACTGCCTGAGAACTGGAATCTGTCTCATCCTGATATTATCACGGGTTTGCATAAGGCATATCTTGAGGCAGGTAGTGATATTATCACCACCACAACCTTTGGTGCAAACTGCTTAAAATTTAAAGATAATTTAGAAGAAATTATCGCGGCGGCCCTTGCTAACGCCAAGCGCGCTATTGATGAAGCAGGTCTGCCTGACAAATACATTGCGCTGGATGTTGGCCCTTTGGGTAAACTCTTAAAACCCTTGGGCGATCTGGACTTTGCCGAAGCGGTGGATATCTTTGCCGAAACGGTAAAGTTGGGCGCAAAATATGGTGCTAACCTAGTGATTATCGAAACCATGAACGATAGTTACGAAACCAAAGCGGCAGTGCTTGCGGCCAAGGAAAACTGCGACCTGCCCATTTTTGCCACCAATGCCTACGATGCATCGGGCAAACTGATGACGGGTGCTTCCCCTGAAGCAATGGTTGCCCTTTTGGAAGGTCTCGGCGTGGATGCGCTGGGTATCAACTGCAGTTTGGGTCCTGATGCAATGCTTCCCGTAGTTCATAAACTGCTGGAGAATGCTTCTGTTCCCGTGATTGTGAATCCCAATGCGGGTCTGCCTGTTTTAAAAGATGGCAAAACAGAGTTTAATATCGGTCCCGAAGCCTTTGCCGAAACTATGAAGAAAATCGCCAAAGCAGGTGCTCTGATTTTAGGCGGATGCTGTGGTACAACGCCCGATTATATCCGCGCAACCAAAGCGGCGGTAGCAGATATTCCCGCACCTTTCATCGTTCCGAAACTCAAAACGGTGATTTCTTCATATAGTCACGCGGTGACTTTTGAGAATAAACCCATTTTGATTGGTGAGCGCATCAATCCCACGGGTAAAAAGAAATTGAAAGAAGCTCTGCGTGAGCGGAATTATGATTATATTTTACAGGAAGCCATCGGTCAGCAGGATGCAGGTGCCGAAGTTTTGGATGTAAATGTTGGTCTGCCTGAAATTGATGAAAAAGAAATGCTGACGCAATCCGTAGAACGCATTCAATCCGTAACGGATTTGCCCCTGCAGATTGACACAGCAGACCCCGTGGCTATGGAATCGGCCCTGCGTATTTACAACGGTAAAGCGCTGATTAACTCCGTTAACGGTAAACAAGAAGTGATGGATGCTGTGTTCCCGCTGGCGAAAAAATATGGCGGCGCCATCATTGCTCTGACTTTGGATGAATCGGGCATCCCCGAAACAGCGGCAGGCCGCATCGAAATTGCCGAGAAAATCGCAGCAGAAGCCGAGAAATATGGTCTTAAAAAGCACGATTTAATTGTGGACCCCTTGGCGATGACGGTGAGCTCTGATCCGAAGGCGGCGCTGGTGACCTTAGAAACCATTCAAATCCTTTCGAAACGTGATTTTAAAACCAGTTTGGGTGTTTCCAATGTGTCCTTTGGTCTCCCTGAAAGAAGTATAATCAATGGCACGTTTTTCACTATGGCGATGCAATCCGGCTTGTCTGCGGCTATTCTGAATCCCCATTCTGCCGAGATGATGAATGCTTACCGCAGTTTTTGTGCCCTCTCGGATTTAGATCCTCGATTTGAGCAATATATCGCCTATGCTTCCGGCAAGGTGGCGGACGCTCCCGCAGTAGAAGCGGCAGGGTTGGCACCTATGGAAAGTTTGCACCGTGCGATTTTAAAAGGCTTACAGGAAGAGGCGGCAGCATCGGCTAAAGAGGCGCTAAAAAGTGAAAAGCCATTGGTTGTGATTGATAAAGCGGTGATTCCTGCCTTAGATGAAATCGG
>JAZOLH010000078.1:0-3520 GCA_045652815.1 Clostridia bacterium | reverse complement strand
AGATTGGTTTGGACTACGCTTCCTGCTCACCCTTCCGTGTGGCCATCGCAAGACTGGCTGCTGCTCAGGCTGCCATCGCTGAAGGCGCTAAGAAAGCTGCTCCCGCAAAAGCAGAAGCTGCTCCTAAGAAAAAGGGTTTCTTTGCTAAACTGTTTAGCTAAGATTAAAAATTAAAAAATTGAGGATATACCGCAAGGTATATCCTCTTTTTGTCTTGTAATCTTTTGTCGAATATGGTAGAATAATGGTATAAATTCATTTTGAAATGAGTTGACATCATTATGAAAACCATTTTTATTGTTAATCCGAAAGCAGGGCAGGGAAAAAAATCCGTTGCTTTGATTGATTCTATCCAAAGTTGTTTAGCCGAAACAGGCGCAGATGGTATGATTTACATCACCAAAGGCGTCGACGACGCCCGTGACTTTGTTGCCAGTTACTGCAAAGAAAACGGTCCCGCTCGTTTTATCGCCTGCGGTGGTGACGGTACCTTAAACGAGGTACTGAACGGTGCTATGACCTGTCAGGATTCTGAGGTTGGCGTAATTCCCGTTGGCACAGGTAACGATTTTCGTCGTAATTTTGATGCGTCTTGTCATTTTCATAGCATTAAAAATCAGATTTTCGGCAAAACCGAAGCTTGTGATGCCATTCAATATATCGCCGAGCGTGACGGTATCAAATCAGAGGGCTATTGCATCAATATGGTAAACATCGGTTTTGATGCTATCGTTGCCGATATGACAAGTGAAATGAAGAAAAAACCCTTTATTTCTGGTCATATGGCGTATTTTCTTTCCATCTTTGTTTGCCTTGTGCAGAAAAAGGGTGCAGATTTGGCCATTAAACTGGATGGAGAAGAGTGCTACAACGGAAAACTGTTACTGAGTTCACTGGCAAATGGTTCTTTCTGCGGTGGCGGAATGAAGAGCAATCCCTTGGCCTCTGTAACAGACGGTGTTTTAAATTTAAACATCATTAAGGATATCACACGTCTGCAATTATTCCCGTTGTTACCTCACTATATGGACGGAACAATTTTAGAGGTAAAAAACGTTGACCGTTATCTGATTAATAAAGATTGCAAATGCCTGAAAGTTACATCCAATACCGATAAGGTTAAAATTTCCATTGACGGTGAGATTAACGAAGTGGATTCCGTCACATTTAACGTTGTACATAAAGCATTTAATTTTGTTCTTCCCACAGGGGAAAATAATAAATAAAGGAGAAGACTGATGAAAAAACATTATAAAATAGTATCTCTTTTCTTAATGATTGCGCTGTTAACAAGCTGTGTAACCGGTTGTGCTAAAAACAACCTGCTTTCAGTTTATCTTGGAACAGCCGACCATTCCCTTACTAATGAATCAACCGAAAATAACAAATCTACCAAAGATAAAGTCGATGAGAGAAACGACGAAAAACGCCTCGAAAATTCCAAAGTAGAGGTTTCCAGTATTGCCGAAGAGAGCGACAAAGCACGTGTGAATAGTTTAACCTTAGAGGAACTTGACTCTATTTGCAACATAAAAAATAATTTGCTCAATAACCTAAAAATCGAGTTCAGTTATAATAGAGTTTATGCTACCGTTAGTCTAAAAGATGGCTGCTCTTCACTTAATATTAAAGATTTGTTCATAGAAGATGAAGCCACTTTATCCGGCAATGGCGAAAAAATCTTGTCTGCATTTCTACAAATTTATACCTATGTAATTTATCACACAAATTATAAGGATGCTGTTTCTGGCATTACATTAGAATACCGCGCAGGTGCAGAAGAATCAACTGCATTGGCACAACAGAGATTCAATTCCATTAAAGATTTTACATTGTCCTCTCAAAAGAGCGGAATTGATGCCAAATTTGATGAGAAATTCAAAGGTATGTTTAGATCAAACTTTTATGCCTACGATGGCACAGAAGAAAACAAAAACGGTTCTGTTGTCTTTAGATTATCAATTGACTTAGATCGTATTATGGAGTGATTACAGTGACCACAGATACATTAATCGAATTGTTTGATCCCTGCCAACTCGAAAATGTCATTGCTGCTTTAAGACTCTATCCTTTAAAAATTGTTTTTGTCGGCTTTGCAGAAGAAATGACAGAAGAGAAATCTACCGCACTGGCAAATTTCTTACAAGAAAAAAGAGCCGCAAAGCTCATCATTGAGTTTAGAACCGTTGAACGCTATAATTTTGATGATATTTTTGACACTCTATATGACATCGTCGATAACAACGAAAACTGCATCTTCGACCTGACAGGCGGCAAAGAAACCGTTTTAACCGCCATGGGAATCATCGCACAAAATGAAGAAATTCCGATGGTGCAGTTTAACGTTTCAACAGGGGAGTTTCATCCGGTTAAATACTGTGAGGATATCAGCGTAGCAGATAGTGCCTGCATGACCATCCCCCAACTGCTTGCCTTAAACGGTTGCTCCGTTACAAGAGGCGAAGAAGAGTTCAGTTGGGATTTTAACGAGGAATTTCTGCAGGATATCGACACTATGTGGGGCATTTGCAGTCAGTTTTGCCGCCGCTGGAACAGACAGACTATGCTGTTCTCCGATTTTGAAGAAATCGGTCGGTTTGATGCTGCATCCTTAACCCTGACCGTCAGTGAAAATGAAAAGGGTCGCCTGCGGTCAAACACATCGCTGGATAAAGATATTATGGATGCACTCCAAGCCAATGGCCTTTTGGAATTTAAAGAGGATTGGAAAGAGCAGACTTTCCGTTATAAAAACGAACAGGTGCGCCAGTGCCTGACAAAACCCGGCAACATCCTAGAACTCTACGCACGCTCACTCTTGTGCGAAATCAGAAAAGAAGACCGTCGTTTTAATGACGATATTGACATCGGCATTTACGTCGACTGGGATGGCAAAAAGGCAGAAGGCGGCGAACGGGACACCACCAACGAAATCGACCTGATGATGACGCGTGATTTGATTCCCGTCTTCATTTCCTGCAAAAACGGGGAAGTGCATAAAGAAGCACTGTATGAACTTGCTACCGTTGCAGAACGTTTTGGCGGCCCTTACGCCAAAAAGATTCTGCTCGCATCCTATGTGACTATAAACGATAACAGCAAGGCGCATCTTTTGCAGCGTGCCGAAGATATGGGCATCGCCTTGATCAAATCCGTTGATGATTTAGACCGATACGAGTTTAAAAATCAACTCAGGACAGCAATTGAACCAAAAATTGAAGAAAAGCAATAAAAAAAGGCATGCATCAGGATGCCTTTTTATTTTTAAATAACAGTCTGTTCCAGAGTTTAACGGAAAAACCGGTAAAGACGCCGGAGATGAGCGTTCCTTCCCGCAAGCCAACAACTTGACCGCCAAACAGCAGAATGGAGAAGACGATGGAGAGCGTCACGCAGGTAACATCAAAATATACCTTTAATGTGCTGAATTTCTTACCCAAGACATCGGCAACCGCTTTCACAAAGGCTTCGCCGGGGTAGAGCAACAGGTTGGCTCTGACAGAAAGAGAAATACCAAATC
>JAZOLH010000077.1:0-27202 GCA_045652815.1 Clostridia bacterium | reverse complement strand
TGAGATTAGATAAATTTTTAAAAGTATCCCGCATCATCAAACGCCGCACCATCGCAAACGAGGCCTGCGATCAGGGCAGAGTAACGGTGAACGGTCGTGTTGTTAAGGCATCTTACGATGTGAAAGTCGGCGATGTGATGGAACTTCGTTTCGGCGAAAAAACCATGCGTGCCGAGGTTTTGAAAATCAGCGAGCATGTGGGAAAAGATGCGGCGGCAGAACTTTACAAAGTTCTTCCCTAAAGGAGAAACACTATGGAATTTGCAATTTTAATCGGCCTGATTTTGATGGTTGTCTGGGCGTTTTTAACCAACGTTTTACTGGGTGCTGTTGTTTTAGTGGGCGTGGCGGTTTACTATTATTTCCGCCGCTATACAAACCTTTGCATATTAATGGCTATGCGCGCCTACGGTAGCGGTGATATTAACCGCGGTTTTGCCTGGTTTGAAAAAGCCGCAAAGCGCGGTATGAGTGAGCCCCAGAAAATCACCTATGCTTACTATCTCTTGCGAGAAGGCAGAGTGGAACGTGCAGAGGATTTGTTAAATGCTGTGTTGGCGTTCCCACAGAAAGGTAACCTGAAATATCAGGCAAAATCGACCCACGCGATTCTGCTTTTAAAAACCGGCAGACTGGTAGAGGCGCAGGAAGAACTGGAAGAAATTTTTGAAAATTTCAGAAATTCAACTGTCTATGGCAGTTTGGGTTATATGTATATTTTAAACGGTGATATGAAAAAAGCCGAAGAATTTAACCTGGAGGCCTATGATTACAATAAAGATGATGCTGTTATTCTAGATAATATGGTACAGCTTTACACCAAATTAGGTGATTTTGAAAAAGCCTACGAATTTGTGGCTGAAATTATGGCGAAAAATCCCACTTTTGTGGAAGCCTATTATAACGCGGCCATCGTCGCTAAAGAATTAGGCAAGAAGGATGAGGCAAAGGAATATTTAGAAAAAGCCCTTTCTCTTCGTGTAAGTTTTATCAGTGCAATCAGTCACGAGGATGTACAAAATCTTTTGGACACCCTCTCATAAACGCTTTGCTTTGCAGAGCAAATGGAGAAGTCTATGGATAAAAAATCATTTGCTACATTAGAATTTGATAAAATTTTAAAACGACTCTCTGAACTCACCCAGAATGAATCGGTGAAAAACCGCATTTTGTCCCTAGCCCCTTCTGCATCTTTAGAAGAAGCAAGAAGATGGCAACAGGAAACAACCGAAGCGGTGAACCTGATCCTCCGGCGCGGCAATCCCCCGGGCATTCGCATTAAGGATGTAACAGCGTCGATTTTAAGGGCTGAGCGTGGCGGTTCTATGAATCTGCCCGAACTGTTAGCTGTTTCGGGAGTTTGCAAAACGGCCCGCCAAATCAAGCGGTATTTAGAGGATGATAAGGCCTTGGAAGAGGGCACAATCGTGTCACTTTCTGCGGCCCTGGACCCTTTGCGCCCTGTTTCAGACAGAATTGATGATGCCATCATCAGTGAAGAAGAAGTGGCAGACGGTGCAAGCCCCGCCCTTTACCAAATCCGCCGCAAAAAGAAAACGCTGGCGGCTAAAATCCGCGATACTCTGCAGGAAATGATTGCATCACCCAAGTACCAAAAAGCCCTGCAGGATCCTATTATCACTATGCGTGGCGACAGATTTGTTCTGCCTGTTCGCGCAGAAGCCAAAAACGAAATTAAAGGTATTGTCCACGATGCTTCCGCATCGGGTGCAACCTATTTTATTGAGCCGATGGCGGTGGTGGAAATCACCAACTCCTTAGCATCCCTGGATGCAGAAGAAAAAGAGGAAATCGACCGCATTTTAGCGGAAATTTCCGCCTTTGTCAGTGAGTTTAAAGATGAACTGACCGCAAACGTCAGCACCTTATTTGAACTGGATTTTCTCTTCTGTAAGGCAAAACTTTCCATTTCCCATCACGGCACAGAGCCGATTTTAAATGATGAAGGCATTGTAAACATCCAAAAGGGCAGACATCCTTTGCTTGACCCTAAAACTGTTGTGCCCGTGGATTTATATTTAGGGGAAGATTTTGACACCTTGGTCATTACCGGTCCTAACACAGGCGGTAAAACCGTTTCCTTAAAGACATTGGGACTTTTATCTTTAATGGCCGCATCGGGTCTACACATCACAGCAGGTGAGCAGAGCAAAATGGCTGTGTTTTCCAATGTGTTTGCCGATATTGGTGACGAGCAGAGCATTGAGCAGAGCTTGTCCACCTTCTCATCTCACGTGGTGAATCTGGTCAGCATTTTAAAACGACTGGATGAGAAATCCCTTGTGCTTTGTGATGAACTTGGTGCAGGTACCGACCCGACGGAAGGTGCGGCGCTTGCGATTTCCATTTTGGATTATGTGCGCAGTCGTGGTGCTAAAGCGGCGGCCACAACCCATTACAGTGAATTAAAACTCTATGCGCTTTCCACCGAGCGAGTTGAAAACGCATCCTGCGAGTTTGATTTAAAAACCTTGTCTCCCACCTATCGTCTTTTGATTGGTGTACCCGGTAAGAGTAACGCTTTTGCCATCTCAAGACGACTTGGTCTTTCTGAAGAAATCCTGACCCGCGCGGGAGAACTTTTGGAAGAAGATAATGTGCAGATGGAAGACGTGTTGGCACGTCTTGAAAAGAACCGCCAAAAAGCCGCATCTGAGCGTCGTAAGGCGGAAACCATGAACCGTGACATCCGTGCATTAAAAAGCGAACTGACGAAAGAACGGGAGACGTTAGACAGGCAGAAAGTTAAAATTGTGGAAGAGGCTCGCACAGAGGCACTCCGCATTTTGGAATCTGCCAAAGAAGAATCTCAGCAATTGATGAAGGAACTGCGTTCCATTCAAGATAGCGCCCTGTTTAAAGAGGCTATGCAAAAAGCCGAAGCCGCCCGTAACGCCCTCCGCGAGGAGCAGGAAAAACTGGCGGGCAAAAAGACCGGCGCACCCAAGCGAACAAGCAAACCGCCCAAGAATTTAAAGGTGGGCGATGTGGTTCGTATTTTGTCATTAGATCAGGAAGCAACGGTGCTGGAAATGCCTGATAAATCAGGCAACGTGCAGCTGCAGGCAGGACCCATGAAAATCAAAGCAAAACTCCGCGATTTAAGTTTTGAACGTGCCGCAGAGAAAAAATCACAGCCCAAAACGGTTGTAACCCGCACAACCGGTGCCACAAGATCTGCCACCACAGAACTTGACCTGCGCGGACAGACTTTGGACGAGGCAATCTTAGAGGTTGACCGCTTTATCGACCACGCGCTCCTTGCCAACTTGCAGCATATTTCCATTATTCACGGCAAGGGTACGGGCGTTCTGCGAAAAGGCATCACCGAGCACCTAAAACGACATCCTATGGTGGCTTCTCACCGCATCGGTGGTCTTGGTGAAGGTGACACGGGCGTTACCATTGTAACACTGAAGTAGTTTTTAGGATTTTTACCCCGGAGGGAAACGAATGATTCAAAAATTAAGAAACATTGCTATTATTGCCCATGTTGACCACGGTAAAACCACCTTGGTTGACGTGATGCTGAAAGATAGCGGCATTTACCGTGACAATGAACAGGTAACAGAACGCGTGATGGACTCTAACGATTTAGAGCGTGAACGCGGTATTACCATCTTGTCAAAAAACACATCCATTACCTATCAGGACTATAAAATCAATATTATTGATACACCCGGTCACGCGGATTTCGGTGGCGAAGTGGAACGAGTGCTGGGTATGGTAGATGGCGTTCTTTTGTTGGTAGATGCATTTGAAGGACCCATGCCGCAGACACGATTTGTGCTTAAAAAAGCATTGGAACAGGGTTTAAAACCCATTGTGGTTGTTAACAAGGTAGATCGCCCGCAGGCACGTCCCTTGGAAGTGATCGGCGAGGCCTTTGACCTTTTTATTGATTTAGGTGCCAGCGATGAGCAGGCAGATTTTCCGATTATTTATGCATCCGCCAGAGAAGGCATGTGCGGTTTTGAGCCCGATAAGATGGAAAAGGGTTTAGAGCCCCTGTTCCGCACCATCATCGAGCACGTGCCCGCGCCCCAAGGGGAAGAAAATGCACCCTTTAGAATGCTCATTTCCAACATCGACTATGATGAATATGTGGGCAGAATTGCTGTGGGTAAAATTGACCGCGGCGGGCTGGCGGTTGGTCAGAATGTGACGGTTTGCCGCGCGGACGGTACCACAGCAAACGCCAAATGCGGCAGACTCTATATGCACGACGGTTTAAAGAGAATTGAGGCGCAAAGCGCTTCAGCAGGCGATGTTGTGCTGATTGCAGGTTTAGGCGAAATCGGTATCGGTGAAACCTTGTGCGCACCCGATTGCATCGAGCCCCTGCCTGTGATTACGGTAGATGAGCCCACCATTTCGATGAACTTTTTGGTTAACAACAGTCCTTTTGCAGGGCAGGAGGGTGATTATGTCACCAGCCGCCACCTGCGTGACAGATTGTTCCGCGAACTTGATACAAATGTGAGCTTGCGCGTTGAAGAAACCGACAGTGCAGATTGCTTTAAGGTTTCCGGTCGAGGTGAACTCCATCTTTCGATTCTGATTGAAACCATGCGTCGTCAGGGCTATGAATTTCAGGTATCCCGTCCTGAAGTTATCTTAAAAGAAAAGGACGGTAAAACCTTAGAGCCTGTTGAACTTTTGTTCATCGACCTGCCTGAAGAATATGCAGGTAACGTGATTGAAAAACTGGGTAAGCGCAAAGCAGAAATGCTGAATATGCAACCCGGTGACAATGGCTATATGCGTCTTGAATTCCGCATTCCGTCCCGTGGTTTAATCGGCTATCGCAGTGAGTTCTTAACCGATACCCGCGGCAACGGTATTATGAACACCATTTTGGATGGTTTTACCCCTTACTGCGGTGAAATTGAAAGTCGTACCCGTGGTTCTATGATTGCCTGGGAAACGGGCGACAGCGTGGCTTATGGCTTATATAATGCGCAGGAACGCGGCAGACTCTTTATCGGTGCGGGTCTAAAAGTCTATGAAGGCATGATTGTTGGCGAAAATGCCAAGAACGAAGATATCACCGTTAATGTCTGCAAGAAAAAGCACGTCACCAATATGCGTGCCTCTGGCAGTGACGAAGCCCTGCGCCTGACTCCGCCTGATCACTTGAGTTTGGAGCAGTGCCTCGAATTCATTTCAGATGATGAACTGGTTGAAGTAACACCGAAAAGCATTCGCCTTCGCAAAAAACTGTTAACCAAAACAGAACGCGATAAAGCGGCTTTTCGAAATAAGAAATAAAAAGGAGAAGACAAATGGTAACAATTACAATGGAAAACGGCAAGCAGATTAAGCTGGAACTGTATCCCGAAATCGCGCCGAAAACAGTTGAAAACTTTGAAAAATTAGCAAAAGAGGGCTTTTATAACGGTCTTTGCTTCCACCGTGTTATCCCCGGTTTTATGATTCAGGGCGGTTGCCCCAATGGTACCGGTATGGGTGGCCCCGGCTATCACATCAAAGGCGAATTTTTAGCCAATGGTTTTGTAAACAACTTAAAGCACACCCGTGGTGTTATCTCTATGGCACGTGCTATGGATCCCAACTCCGCCGGCTCTCAGTTCTTCATTATGCATGAAGATGCGCCCCATTTAGATGGTCAGTATGCGGCTTTTGGTAAAGTGGTTGAAGGCATCGAAGTGGTGGATGAAATTGCATCTGTTGACTGCGATTTTCGTGATAAACCCTACGATGCACAGATTATGAAAACAGTTGTTGTTGACTAATTTTAAAGAGATTGCCCGAGGGGGTAATCTCTTTTTTTACTTTATTTGACATTTTCGAAAATTTTATGTTTAAAAGGCGAAAAACAGGGTATATATAGAACGTATGCGTAGAATCGGGGAGGGAAATTTATGAACGTCAGAGAATTTACAGAACTTAACGAACTGAAAAGTTTGTCGCCATATGCTGTTACAGCCAGACAGTCAAAAGGTAGAGAAGTGGATGTTGAACCTTGTCCGCTGAGAACCGTTTTTCAGCGGGACCGTGACAGAATCACGCACGCCAAATCTTTCCGACGTCTGATGCATAAAACACAGGTATTTTTGGCGCCCGAGGGCGACCATTACCGTACCCGATTAACCCATACTTTAGAGGTTTCCCAGATTGCGCGCACCATCGCAAGAGCCCTTTGTTTAAATGTGGATTTAACAGAAGCCATTGCTCTGGGCCACGATTTGGGGCATACGCCTTTTGGCCATTGTGGTGAAAAAGTGCTCAACGAGATTTGTTCAGGCGGATTCCGCCATTATGAGCAGAGCCTTCGTGTTGTGGAATGCCTAGAGAGCGGAACGGGACTTAATTTGACCTGGGAAGTTCGTGACGGTATCGTGAATCACGCGGGCAAGAATGAAGCCGCAACGCTGGAGGGGCAGATTATTAAGTTTGCTGACCGCATTGCATACATCAATCACGATATTGACGATGCGATTCGCGGCGGTATTATTGCCCCCGAAGATATTCCGCTGGCGTGCCGCAATGTGCTTGGGGAAACCCATACAGACAGATTGCAGACCTTGATTTCGGATGTGATTCACAGCAGTTTAGAGCGTCCAGTTATTCGTATGAGTTCCGAGATTTACGACTCTATGATGGAGTTGCGTCAATATATGTTTGAAAACGTATACACAAACCCCGTTGCAAAAGGCGAAGAAGTAAAGGCCATGGGCATTGTAAAAACCCTGTTTGAAACCTTCCTGGATAAGCCCGCCATTTTAAAAGATTCGAGTCTTGCGGATGTTGTTTTCACAGGGGAACGGGATGTTTGTGACTACATAGCGGGTATGACGGATAATTATGCCATTTATGTTTTTAAAACCCTGTTTCTGCCTGAAAGTTGGCAGGTTATCTAAACATAAAAAACTTTAAAAAAATTAAAGGATATAACAGCTTTTTGTCGAATATAATAATTGTGCCAAGAAATAAACAAAAGGGGGGATTGCATTGGCTCGATATAAACAAAGTTCAATCAACGAAGTCAGCCGACGCAATAACCTTGCCGAAGTTGTTTCAAGTTATGTGCACTTAAAACGCAATGGCACCAATCATATTGGTCTTTGCCCCTTTCACAAGGAAAAAACCCCGTCCTTTCATGTTGATGAGGACAAGCAGTTATTCTATTGCTTTGGCTGTGGTGCCGGTGGTAACATTTTTGACTTTATCCAGCGGGCTGAAAACCTGGATTTTGTAGATGCTCTAAAATTCCTTGCCCAGCGCTCAGGCGTTACCTTGGAAGAAGAGCAGAGCGCGGGTCGCGGTATCAGTGATGAAGAGGCGGCAAAACGCAAGCGGATTTTAGAAATGAACCGCATAGCAGCCCGCCGGTTTTATGAAAATCTGCAGTCTCCGAATGCTAAAATCGCAACGGATTATATGGCGCGTCGCGGCATAGTTAAGCAGACAGCCATCAAGTTCCGCATCCGTTTTGCGCCGGAGTCCTCGACAGACCTGTTGGATTTTATGAAAGAACAGGGCTACACGCCCGAAGAATTGGTGGAAGCGGGTCTTGCTGTTCGTAATGAAAAAGGCAGGACTTACGATAAATTCAGAAACCGCCTGATGTTTCCCATCATTGATGTGCGGGGGAACGTCATCGCCTTTGGCGGACGAGCTTTGGGCGAGGATAACGCAAAATATATGAACTCGCCGGAAACGCCTGTCTTCCATAAAGGCAGAAACCTGTTTGCCTTAAATCTTGCCAAGCAATCGGGTATGAAAGAAGGCGTGATTTTAGTCGAAGGCTATATGGATGTTGTGTCCCTTTACCAGCGAGGCATTACCAATGCTGTGGCAGGTCTCGGAACAGCCTTGACAGAAGATCAGGCAAGACTCATTAAACGATATGCCAGTCGTGTTTACGTTTGTTATGATAGTGACGAGGCAGGGCAGAACGCCGCGCAGAAAGCCATCGGGCTTTTAACAGAGGCGGGAAACACTGTAAAGGTTGTTAGCTATACAGGGGCGAAAGACCCTGATGAATATGTTCTGAAGAAGGGCGTGGAAAGTTTCCGCAAACTTTTGACAGAAGCTCACGAAACAGTTGAATTTAAACTGCTTAAACTGAGAAAACAATACGATTTGTATGATGTAACCCAAAAAATCAGTTTCCTTAGCGGAGCGGCGGAAGTGCTGGCGGAAATCGACAATGAAATGGCTCGCGAGGCCTACATTAAACGTCTGTCCGTCGAAACGGATATCTCAACCGAATCCATCAAATCCGAAGTGATGAAACTGATTTATTATAAAAATCAGAAGCAAACGCGCAAGGAAATCTATCAGGAAAACACGCCTGAGAGAATGGGAAGTCGAAGCGGCGGAACGCTAAATAGCGGTCAGCAAACGGCTACATACAAAACCGAGCGTATGCTACTCAATCTGATTTTCTTCCACAGAAGAGTTTGGGAAATGGCAAAAGAAACGGTTTCAAAGGAATGGTTTTCGGGCGAAGTTCATCAAGCTCTGTTTGAAAAAATCATGGCCTATCGAGCAGAACACGAAGAAGTGCGGGCGCAAGATTTTATCACAGAAATTTCCGAGGAGAACGTGAAGAAAACCGCAGTTTCAATGCTTTACATTCAATTTGAAGGTGACAGTTTGCAAGCGGCAAAAGAGGCCGTTTTAAAACTGAAAACTGAGTATTTAAAAAAACAAGCTGCACTTCTTGCTGCCGAAGGAAAAATTTTGGAAGCAAGTGAGATTTACAGGGCAATCAAAGAGGGGAGAGGATAATCATGGCTATGGAAACAGAAGACAAAAAACAGCAAGTGATAGCTGATATTATCGCAAAAGGTAAGGCAAACGGTATTTTAACTTACAAGGAAATTATGGACGCTTTGTCTGAGTTTGAACTGGAACCGGAACAGATTGAAGTGGTTTATGAAACCTTGGAAAAAGAACATATCGAAGTTGTTGCCGATATGGACAAGGAACTGGAAAAAATTGAAGAAGAAATTGGCGATATGCCGCCGATTGAAGATGTGGATTTAAGCGCAGAAGTGCTGGAAATCTCCAGTGCAGAAGGCGTTAGCGTGGATGACCACGTTAAAATGTACTTAAAAGAAATCGGCAAAGTGCCTCTGCTTGCCGCAGATGAAGAAATGCAGCTTGCACAGGCAATGGCAAACGGTGATGCCGCCGCAAGACAGCGCCTTGCCGAAGCAAACCTTCGTTTGGTTGTATCCATTGCAAAACGCTATGTTGGTCGTGGTATGCTGTTCCTCGATCTGATTCAGGAAGGTAACCTGGGTCTGATTAAGGCTGTTGAAAAGTTTGACTATACCAAAGGCTATAAATTCAGTACCTATGCAACCTGGTGGATTCGTCAGGCCATCACCCGTGCGATTGCGGATCAGGCACGTACTATCCGTATTCCCGTGCATATGGTTGAAACCATCAACAAGCTGATTCGTGTATCCCGTCAGCTTGTGCAGGAACTGGGTCGTGACCCCCATCCCCACGAAATTGCAAAAGAATTGAATATGTCCATCGATAAAGTGCGTGAAATCATGAAAATCGCGCAGGAACCCGTTTCTTTAGAAACTCCCATCGGTGAAGAAGAGGATAGCCATTTAGGCGACTTTATCCCCGATGACGATGCACCTGCACCCTCTGAAGCGGCATCTTTTATGCTCTTAAAGGAACAACTCAGCGATGTTTTGGATACCTTAACACCCCGTGAAGCAATGGTACTTCGTCTGCGCTTCGGTTTGGAAGACGGTCGTGCCAGAACGCTGGAGGAAGTTGGTCGTGAGTTTAAGGTAACCCGTGAACGTATCCGTCAGATTGAGGCAAAGGCACTGCGTAAATTACGTCATCCCAGCCGCAGTAAAAAACTCAAAGATTATCTTGAATAAAAACAAAAAAAGTGCCCTTTTCCGCGTAAGCGGGAAGGGGCATTTTCTATTTTTGTGCTTATATTAAATATAATATATTATTATATAATAAATATTTTCATAAATTTTCTTGTAAATTGGGAATCTTTGTGTTACAATGTAGGGTATAGTGGAGTATTGTGCACACTTATACCCTGCTAAACCTATTGTCAGGGTAGCCCAAAGGAGAATGAAATTGAAACAGAATCCTGTCATCACATATTTGTTAAATACATTGTTAACCATCGCTTTTTGTATGCTGTTCTGCTTGTCAGAGGGGCTCATTGGTGCCCTGTCCGGCATCATCATTTGCGCACTGCTTGCGATTGTGTATAACCATCATCATTACGGATTGGGACTGGCAAACAGCGCCTTGATTATCGTGATTATGGTGCTGAATTTAGGCGCCCTGCCTGGACTTGCCGCATCGGTTCCTTTTGTTCTGGTGGCGCTGTCCCTTGCGATGAGCAATGTTTATAAACTCTCGATTTACAAACTGTTGATGGTTTGCGCGCTGTTGTTTACAGCATCCGCCATCACCAATATGATGCTTGTCAGCCATCTGACAGGCGGGGAAGTAACGCTTTCATCCATGATTTTGGATGCAGGCAGAACAATGCGCGAAACCTTTGCGGCAGAACTTGCCGACCCATCTGTTGCAGGTACGATTGAACAAGTGATTAAACTGACGGTTGATATGTGCATTAAATTATCACCCTCGGTTTTCATCATTGTCAGCTTGGTTGAATCCTTTGTGCTGATTATGATTTATAAAAAACTGGAAGAGAGAAGACAGACCCCCATGGACCACCTGTTGCCTTTTGAAAAATGGCAGGGCGATAAAGGTTTTGCCATCACGTTTCTTGTGATGCTGGGGCTTTTCATCACCGCTCCTGCGGGCATGTTCTCAAACGTTCTTTTCAACGTGGTTGTGGTTTTGGGATTTCTCTTTGCTGTGCTTGGTCTTTCAGTTTTTGCAGGCAGAAATCAAAGAAGAACACAGGCTAAAAACAACATTGTGTTAGCGGTGCTTTGCTTGCTGGCCGCCTTTGTCAGCGTTGTGGGCGTGATTGTTTTAGTGAGCGGTGTTTTAGACTGTTTCTTAGATTTTCGTAAACTGAGAAAAGAAAATTAAGCCTAAGGGCTTTGTAGGAGGTTTGTTTATGGATACGAACCGTAAATTCGGATTATATTCAATCACCGGCGGACTCTATGTGATTATCATTTTCCTCTTGGGTGTTGTGACATTCTTCTTTAACACCTATCTTGCCATCGGTGAAATTGTGCTGGGTTTATTACTCTGCGTTTTCAACTATCTGAATAAAAAGCATGCAGACCGCAAGGTGTCTGATTTGTTTGAAAATATGACACTGCACATTGGCTCTGCCACCAAAAATGCATTGACAAACTTTCCGCTTCCCACCGTTTTGGTGAACAAAAGCGGACAGATTAAATGGCATAACGAACTGTTTTACGATGTGGTGGGCGAGGGTCACCTGTTTGATAAAGACATTGCCGCACTGATTCCTGAAGCAAATGCCGAAGAACTGTTTAAAGACCCTGCGGCTCCTGTTTCCTTTACCCTTTCCCGTGGCGAAAAGAGTTTCCGTGTATTCGGCAGTCGTTCACAAACCGATGAAAAGCACAAAGTGTTAGTGCTGTATTTTGATGAGATTACCGATTGGGTATCATACCGTCAAAAATATGAAGATGAAAAAACCTGCGCGTGCCTGATTTTTGTTGATAACTATGAAGAACTGATGGAAAATACCCCCGCAACATCCGTTCCTCAACTTCAGGCGCAGATTTATAAAATCATTAACGACTGGGCAAGCGAAAACGGTGGCGTTTTGGTTAAATACGAAAAAGATAAGTATTCCGTTTTGTTTGAACAGAAAAGACTGGATGCATTTGTGCAGGATAAATTCAGCATCCTTTCTCAGATTCGTGACATTTCCGAGGGTAACACCATTCCTGCCAGCATCAGTATCGGTATTGGTGCTTGCGGCAAAAACATCACAGAAAACGATGAATTTGCTAAAACAGCGGTGAATATGGCGCTGGGTCGCGGTGGCGATCAGGCGGTTATTAAAGACGATGAACAGTTCCGTTTCTATGGCGGTAACAGTAAGGAATATGAAAAGAGCACACGAGTTAAAGCCCGCGTTGTCAGCAACGCCTTAACAGGCCTCATCTCCAACGCCGAAAACGTTGTGATTATGAGCCATAAAGATGCGGATGCTGACTCTTTGGGTGCAGCTTTTGCTCTGTATCGTATGTGTCGTATGCAGGAAAAAGGTGTTCACATTCTCCTTGAAAACTATGACCAGACTGTGAAAAACCTTTTGACACGCCTGGAGAACGAAACAGAATATGCCGGCCTGTTTGTCAACGAACAGCAGGCGCTCGCCCGCACCAATGAATCCACACTGTTAATCGTTGTGGATGCCCATAAACCCTCTTTGGTAGAGGCACCGTCACTGCTTAAGAAGGCAGGTCAGATTGTGGTGATTGACCACCACAGACGTGGCACCGAATTTATTGAAAACACAGCGCTCATTTATCACGAGCCCTATGCATCTTCCACCTGCGAAATGATGACAGAAGTTCTGCAGTATGCTTCAAGCAAACTGACTCTGACAAGAGTTGAAGCAGAATGCCTCTATGCAGGGTTGATTGTTGACACCAAGAACTTCACCTTCAAAACCGGTGTCAGAACTTTTGAAGCCGCATCTTTCCTGCGTAAACAGGGCGTGGATACGGTGACAATTAAAACTATGTTCCAGCAGGATTTAAACACCTACATCAAGCGTGCTATGATTATTAAAGATGCAGAAATCGTGCGGGACAACATTGCTGTTAGTGCTTACCGTGAAATTGAAGATAACATTCACGTCACCATTGCACAGGCGGCAGATGAACTATTAAACATTAAAGGCATTACCGCATCATTTGTACTTTGCAAAACCGAAGAAGGCGTTAGCATCAGCGGACGTTCTTTGGGTGGCATCAACGTGCAGGTAATTCTTGAAAAATTAGGTGGCGGCGGTCATATGACTATTGCAGGTGCCCAGCTTCCCGATGTAACCATCGAAGAAGCAAAAGAGCGCCTTTGTGCCGCGATTGATGATTATTATTTAGAATCCGTTAACTAAAAGGAGAGAGATCAATGAAAGTCATTTTAACGCAAGACGTAAAAGGTCACGGTAAAAAGGGAGAAATGGTAAACGCATCTGACGGTTACGCCAGAAACTACCTGCTTCCCAAGGGCCTTGCCATCGTTGCAGATAAAAGCGCAGTTAATGTAATGGAAAGCAAAAACAGCGCAGCAGCTTACCACAAAGATCAGGAAAAGAAAGCGGCTATGGAACTGGCTGATAAACTGAAAGAAGCTGTTGTTACCTTTACCGCCAAAGCAGGCGAAAACGGTAAACTTTTCGGCTCCATCACCGCAAAAGACGTGGCAGAACAGCTGAAAATGCAGTGCCATCTGGTTGTGGATAAAAAGAAGATTCAGTTGTCTGACGGTATTAAAGCGCTGGGCACAACCAAAGTAAACGTTAAGGTTTATCCCGAAATTTCTGCCGAAATCACTGTAAAGGTGAACGCACAGGCGTAAACGATACGAAATCCTTTGAAAAGGAAGGACTCAGTTATGGAAAATGCAATGCCTAAAGTTATGCCTCATAACAAAGAAGCGGAGCAGTCGGTGTTGGGCGCTATGCTCATTGATTCCGATTGCGTCACCCGTGTTTTTGAGAGCCTGACAGAAAAAGATTTTTATATTGAAGCTAACCGCTTGATTTTTGCCGCAATGCAGGCACTTTTCAACCGCGATATGCCCATCGACCTTGTCACCGTTTCCGAAGAACTGACTCTTCGCGAGGAACTGGCGGCAGTTGGCGGCGTGGAATATTTAGCATACCTTGCTTCCACTCTGCCCACAACAGCCAACGTGAAGCAGTATCTTGACATTATACAGGATAAGGCGCTTCTGCGCCGCCTGATTCACGCATCTGGCGACATTATGGATATGGGTTATTCTCCCGGCGCGGCTTCTAAAAACATTGCCGATGAAGCAGGTCGTTTGATTTTCGATGTGCTTGAAAATCAGGAGCAAAGAGGCGTTGTACATATTAAGGATGTCCTGCTCCAGACCCACGATAACTTAGCGGCGATTTATGAAAATCACGGTAAGTTAACGGGCGTTCCCACAGGCATTCGCGAACTGGATAAAATGTTGTTTGGTCTCCAAAAGTCAGACTTTATTCTGATTGCGGCTCGTCCTTCAATGGGTAAAACCAGTTTCGCTTTAAACATTGCAAGTTACGCGGCGGTACACGCAAATGTGCCCGTTGCGATTTTCAGTTTGGAAATGTCAAGCACACAGCTTGTTTCCCGTATTATCAGTTCTGAAATGCTGATTGACAGTAACCACCTGCGCACAGGTGAACTGGATGATGACGATTGGGAAAAAATTGCGGCGTCCCTTTCTACACTGGGTCAGGCGCCGATTTACATCAACGATTCCACCAACGTAACCATCAGCGATATCCGTGCAAAATGCCGCAGGCTGAAACTGGAAAAGAACTTAGGTCTTATCGTCATCGACTATTTGCAGCTGATGCAGGGCACACGTGCCGAAAGTCGTCAGCAGGAAATTTCCGATATTTCCCGTTCGCTTAAAATTTTAGCAAAAGAACTGGATGTGCCCATTGTGGCGCTGTCTCAGTTATCCCGTGCACCCGAACAGCGTTCTGAACATCGTCCGATGCTCAGTGACCTGCGTGAATCCGGTGCCATCGAGCAGGATGCCGACATCGTTATGTTCTTATATCGTGACGATGTGTATAATCCCGAAACCGATAAAAAGAATGTGGCAGAGTGTATCATCGCTAAGCACAGAAACGGTTCAACCGGTACGGTTGAAATGTTCTGGGGCGGTCAGTATACACGTTTTATGAATCTGGATAAGAGCCGTGATTGATGTGCTTGATAGAGTTAAACAAACAATTGAAAAACATAAACTTATAACAGAGGGCGACAGGATTTTGGTAGCCCTTTCCGGCGGTGCCGATTCTGTTTGTCTGTTGCACGTTCTGTGCACATTGTCAAAAGAATATGGCTTTTCGGTCTGTGCCGCACACGTAAACCACGGTTTGCGCGGTGCAGAATCTGATGGTGACGAAACTTTTGTTTGCGACCTCTGCAAACAGTTAGAGATTCCGTTATATGTTACCCGAGAAGATGTTAAAGGATATGCAGAACTGTATGACATGAGCGTGGAACTGGCGGGAAGAGAAGTGCGTTATGCATATTTTAATGACCTGCTTTGCCAATATGGTCTTTCCAAAATTGCCACAGCACACCACGCCGATGATAACATTGAAACGGTGTTAATGCGCTTAATGCGTGGCACTGGTGTCGCAGGGCTTGCGGGCATTCCGTACCAAAACGGTGCGGTGATTCGTCCGCTGTTAGATGTCAGCCGCAAGGAAGTGGAAGCCTACATAACCGAGCAGAAACTTTCTTACCGCTCAGACAGCTCGAACGAATCTACAGAGTTTACCCGCAACCGCATTCGCCATGATCTGCTGCCGCTCATTGAATCGGAATTCAATCCGAATTTCAGGCAGAATTTTGCAAGTCAAATCCGCCTGTATGCTCAATGTGCCGCTTATCTTGACGGAAAAGTCGCCAAATTGCGAGAGAGACTGGAAGAAACTCTCTCGGTAGGCGTTTGCTATGACTGTGATGCACTTTTAAAGGAAGATTCCTTTTTGGTTTCCTCACTGTACCACGAGGTGATTGAAAGCCTGTCAGAGGAAAAAGAAACAGGTCTTTTGGCAGTTCGTGCAGTTGAGGAAATCGTAGCAAAAAAACAAGGCAAAGTGACGCTCTCTAAATGCCTTGTGGCAGAAATTTGCCACGGGAAATTATATATCCGTCGCGAAGAGGGGGCGCCTATGCCTTACTTTTGCGAACTAACAGAAGCGGAGGAAAGTTTTTCAGTTACATATCATGTAGCGGTGCCGGAAAAACCGGCAAAATATGAATTGTATTTAGATGCCGAAAAACTGGCAGGAAAAAAACTGATTATCCGTTCACGCAAGGCGGGCGATGCTTTTTATCCCGTTGGAATGGAGGGCAAAAAAACAATTCAGGACTTTTTTGTGGATAACAAAGTTCCGCGCTTTTTAAGAGATTCTATTCCGCTTTTAGTGGCGGATGAGGATATTATTTGGGTGGCAGGTATGCGTGCCGATAAACGCTATCTTGCATCCGTAGGAGATAAAAACGCATTGCGCGTAATATACGACAGGGGGACAAAAATATGAAACATCTTGAAGAAAACGTTGAAAGAGTTTTGTTAACAGAAGAGGAAATTGCGAAAAAAGTACGCGAAATTGGTGAACAGATGGGCTCTGTTTATCAGGGTAAGAAGGAAGTTGTATTCGTGTGCATTTTAAAGGGTAGCGTAACATTCTTCAGTGATTTGGTTCGCGTTGTGCCTTTCCCTGTTATGTATGATTTTATGTGTGTTTCCAGTTATGGCAACGCGGCTGTATCCGGCGGTTCGGTTAAAATCATTAAAGACCTGACCGTTGATATCAAAGGCAAAGACGTTGTTTTAATTGAAGATATTTTAGATACGGGCAACACCTTATCCGCATTGATTCCTATGCTGATGGAAAGAGAACCCGCATCTTTAAAACTGTGTTGTCTGCTTGATAAACCAGACAGACGCTTAAAGCCCATCAAGGCAGATTTTGTTGGCTTTGAAATTCCCGATGAATTTGTCATCGGTTACGGTCTTGACTATGGCGAACAGTACCGTCAGTTGCCTTATGTGGGCATTTTAAAACGTAGTGTTTATGAAGGCTGATGCCTATATTTTCCTAAAAATGAATAGAAAGTAAACTTTTTATCAATGAAGTTGTAAATTATCATCTTTTGTGGTAAACTAAATTCTATTCAAGGTCCAGAAAGGGTGACATTGTTGAATAAAAAACCTAGAGGCGGCATTTTGTTTTATGTAATTTTATTTGCCGCGATTCTGATTATGTTTACGGTGTTTAATTTATCACCGGGCATTTCCAGTATCAAATATTCCGAACTTTTATCTTACATCAATAACGGTCAGGTTTCAGAACTTGTTTTAACCGAGCGTACCGCAACTATCACCTTGCGTGGTGTAGAGGAAACCTATCCCGATGAAAACAAGCGCATTGCAGACATTGCATCTATTTTCATTTTATATGAAGATGCAGGGGATGCCATCCATCAGCAGATGCTGGATGGAGAACTGACAGTTGAGCATCCCGCACCCCAGGAAATGCCCTGGTGGCTTTCTATGCTGCCGACATTGTTAACCGTTGGCATCTTTGTGGTGTTCTGGTTTGTGTTTATGCGTCAGTCTCAGGGCGGCGGCAAGGCAATGTCCTTCGGTAAAAGCACAGCCCGTATGACCGATGGCGGCGATACCCGTGTTACCTTTAAAGATGTGGCAGGTGCCGATGAAGAAAAAGAAGAACTGGCAGAAGTTGTTGATTTTCTGCGTGATTCGTCCCGCTTTGTTGAACTGGGTGCTCGTATCCCTAAAGGCATTTTGCTTGTGGGTCCTCCGGGTACCGGTAAAACCCTGCTTGCTAAGGCGGTTGCAGGTGAAGCGAAAGTTCCTTTCTTCAGCATCAGCGGTTCTGACTTTGTAGAAATGTTCGTTGGTGTGGGCGCTTCCCGTGTTCGTGACTTATTTGCCAATGCAAAGAAAAATGCGCCCAGTATCATTTTTATTGATGAAATTGATGCGGTGGGTCGTCATCGTGGTGCAGGCCTCGGCGGTGGACACGATGAAAGAGAGCAGACTCTGAATCAGTTGCTTGTTGAAATGGATGGTTTTGGCGTCAACGAAGGCATTATCATTATTGCCGCAACCAACAGACCAGACATTTTAGACCCTGCGCTGTTGCGTCCCGGTCGTTTTGACCGTCAGGTTGTGGTAAATTATCCCGACGTTAAGGGCAGAGAAGAGATTCTGAAAGTCCATTGTCGCGCTAAGCCTTTAGAAGAGGATGTTGACCTTTCAGTAATCGCCAAAACAACCGCAGGTTTCACAGGTGCTGACCTTGAAAACCTGATGAATGAAGCGGCGCTTTATGCCGCAAAACAAGCCAAGAAAAAGATTTCTATGGCAGATATTGAAAGTTCCATCATTAAAGTTATTGCAGGTCCTGAAAAACGTTCCAAGACCATCACCGATAAAGAAAAACGTCTGGTGGCTTATCACGAAGCAGGTCATGCCATTATGCAGAAACTGATGCCCAACTGCGATCCCGTTCACGAGATTTCTATTATCCAGCGTGGTCGAGCAGGTGGTTACACCCTGTCTCTTCCCAAAGAAGACAAAAGTTATGTGTCCAAGCAGGATATGCTGGATCAGATTGCAGGTCTTTTGGGTGGTCGTATGGCAGAAAAGTTGGTGCTTAATGACATCAGCACAGGCGCTTCCAACGACATTATGCGTTCCACCAAAATGGCACGTGAAATGGTCACCAAGTATGGTATGAGCGATGTGCTCGGTCCTATGACCTTTGGCTCTGATAATGATGAAGTATTCCTGGGTATGAGTTATGCTCAAACCCGTGATTACAGTGAACAGGTGGCGGCGGAAATCGATGGTGAAGTTAAGAAAATCATCGACAATGCTTATGCAACTTGTGAAAAACTGCTGTCTGAACATCGTGACGCTTTAGACCGCGTGGCTGAGGCTCTGATGGAAAAGGAAAAACTCACAGGCGAAGAATTCGAAGCTTTATTTGAAGGCAAACTGCCCGAAAGTGAAGCGATAGAAGAAACCGCAGAAGAAGTTTCCGTTTCTGAAGCAGAAACCACAGAAGAATAAAATGTAGCGGCAAAACACATTCTGTGTTTTGCGGCTTTTTTTTTGTCTATTTTGAATTAAAAATCCCGTAAAATCATAAGAAAATGCAATTTTTTTGTGAAAAATTGCAAAAAACTCTTGCAAAATCGACAAAAAAAGTATATGATTAAAGAGTGTAAATTTAAATTGTAAATGCTTTCGAACTTTGAACGGAGGAATGAACAATGTTAGGACAAGTCTTTCAGCCGATGCTTGAACAGATGAAATCTGTATGCGGAAAGGAAATGGGCGTTTTAAACAGCTCCGGTGCTGTTGTCGCATCTGTTGGTGAATCCATCAGTTATGATTTGGCGGGCGATGCTGTTTTAAGCGGTGCTGCCAATGGTAAACCCTTTGTACTCGGTGACTATTCTTTTGTCACTTTCGGTATGCGCAATATGATGGATTATGTTGTGTATGTCAAAGGAGTAGAGGCAGACAGCCAGAAAGTGGCTCAGTGCCTTTCTGTTGCTCTTTCTAATCTGCAGGTCCATTGTGGCGATAAGTACGATAAAATCAATTACTTAAAGAGCGTATTGCTCGGCAATGTAATGCCCGGCGATGTGTTCCTGCATTCTGCAGAACTGCAGGTTGACACAGAGATTCCCCGCGTTGTGTATATCGTTCAGTTGCAGGAAGCGGCAGATGTTTCCATCCAGCACGTTCTGCAAAATATGTTCCCCGAACAAGACTTTGTTATTAACATTGATAACTTAAATGTTGTTTTAATCAAGAGTTTGCCGACAAACTACACCAAAGATATGCTCACCAAAATTGCCAAGAGCATTGTGGAAACCATCAGTTCCGAATTGATGATTCAGGTTTATGTTGGTATCGGTTCTCCCACAGACACTCTGCAGGATATTTCCCGTTCTTATTCCGAAGCCCAGATTGCTCTGGAAATCGGTCGTGTGTTTGAAAGCAATCATTACATATTAAGTTATGATACTTTAGGTATCGGTCGTTTGATTTATCAGTTGCCCAACAAACTCTGTGAACTGTTCTTGGAAGAAATCTTCAAGAAAGAAAGCATCGATGTTTTGGATGAAGAAATCATTCAGACCATTTATAAGTTCTTTGAAAACAATTTAAATGTCAGCGAAACATCCCGTCAGTTATTCGTTCATCGTAACACACTGGTGTATCGTTTGGATAAAATCGAACGTCTGACCGGACTTGACCTGCGTAATTTTGAAGATGCGGTTATTTTCAAAGTGGCCATTTTGGTTAACAAATATCTGCACGCAGACACATCTAAATTCTAATTATTTTTGGAGTTATCTATGATTATTTTCAGTAATGTATCCAAGATATATGAAAATGGTGCCAACGCGCTTGATAATGTTAGTTTTGAAATTGAGCGCGGTGAATTCGTTTTCATTGTAGGTCCTTCCGGTGCCGGAAAATCTACTTTAATCAAATTATTAATGCATGAAGAAACCGCCACAGACGGTGAAGTTATCATCGATGATGTGAATGTGGGAACACTGACTCATACAGAAATCCCGTACCTGCGTCGTAAAATGGGCGTTGTGTTCCAGGATTTCAGATTGCTTCCCAACAAAACGGTTTATGAAAACGTTTCCTTTGCGATGGAAATCGTAGGCGCAAGCAGTCGTGCCATTCGCCGACAGGTGCCCAACGTTCTCAGTATGGTGGGCCTGTCTCACAAAGCAAAGGCATATCCGTCTCAGCTCTCCGGTGGTGAGCAGCAGCGTGTTGCGGTTGCCCGTGCGCTGGTTAACAATCCGTCCTTTTTGATTGCGGATGAACCGACGGGTAACTTAAATCCGAAAACAGCCATGGAAATCATGGACCTGCTCAACGAAGTTAATAAGCGTGGTACAACCGTTATTATGGCAACTCACGCCAAAGACATCGTTGACCAGATGAAAAAACGTGTTATTGCCATCGAAGATGGGGTAGTGGCGCGAGATGAAGCCAGAGGTGTTTACGGATATGAAGATTAAGAAAAAAGTTACTTTCAATGAAGTTAAATATTTCTCCCGCGAAGCCTTTAAAAGCGTTTTTTCTAACGGTTGGATGAGTCTTGCCTCTGTCTTTACCGTTGTGGCGAGCCTTTTGGTGTTCGGTATTTTTATGGTGCTTGCTCTTAACTTAAACTTTATGGTTGATAAAATTGAGAGCGACTATGAAATCACGATGACCATCGAAGATTCCTTTACCGAGGAGCAAATCACAAGACTGGGTCAGGTGCTTTCTGATATCCCCAATATCAATGAAGTTATCTTTGAATCAAAAGCACAGCGCTTGGAGGGTTTAAGAGAACAGTTTGGTGATAATGCGGCACTTTTAGACAGTTATCAGGGCGAGGATAACCCCTTGCGCAACTGGTATAAAATCCGTATGGAAGATTTATCAAAATCTGAGGAAACCGTTGCGGCGGTGAAACAGTTAAACGGTGTTACCAAAGTCATCAGTAACGGTGAAACCATTAAAAAACTGACTTCTGCATCTTCTTACATCAGTCAGATGAGCATCTGGCTTATGATTGCGCTGGCGGTTATCTCCGTTTTTATTATTTCCAACACCATCAAATTAACAGTGTTCTCCCGCAGAAAAGAAATCAACATTATGAAATTTGTGGGCGCAACCGACTGGTTTATCCGTTGGCCTTTCATTATTGAAGGTATGCTCATCGGCATTTTCGGTGCTCTGGTTTCCGGTGCACTGCTGACAGCAGGGTATGGCGGACTTGTGGGGCTTTTAACATCTCTCGAGATGGGCTTTGTGTCCTTTATTCCCCTGGGCGACCTGGTTCTTTTAATGTTTGGTGTGTTCATTGTTATGGGTATGATTTTAGGTGCTTTGGGCAGTCTGTTATCTGTTCGTAAGTATTTACAGGTTTAATACAATCAAAAAGATGTATATTTTGGGAAAATGCAAAAAAATGCTTGCATTTTCCCTTTTTTTATGGTAAAATATTCGAGCAAATACACATGCGTTGCGATTTGGCAGGCGGTGCCGTGACGTTCGGTTCCTGTCCAAAGTTGACCGGCGCAGAGGTTATGCAAATAAAACCGGAGGTGACAGAAATGTCAGTAATTTCAATGAAACAGCTGCTGGAAGCAGGCGTCCATTTCGGACATCAGACCAGAAGATGGAACCCCAAAATGGCGGAATACATCTTCACAGAACGTAACGGTATCTACATCATCGACTTGCAGAAAACCGTTAAGAAAATCGAAGAAGCTTATAGCTTTGTTCGTGACATCGTTGCCGGTGGCGGCGAAATCCTGTTTGTTGGTACCAAGAAACAGGCACAGGATTCCATTAAGGAAGAAGCAGAACGCGTAGGTATGTACTGGGTTAACGCAAGATGGCTCGGCGGTATGCTGACCAACTTCAAAACCATCAAAAAACGTATCGAACGTTTAGAACAGCTGACCCGTATGGAAGAAGACGGCACATTTGATCTGCTGCCCAAAAAAGAAGTTCTGAACTTAAAGAACGAAAGAGAAAAACTCGAAAAATTCTTAGGCGGTATCAAAACCATGAAGAAGCTGCCCGCAGCACTCTTCGTTGTTGACCCCCGCAAAGAAAAGATTGCTATCGCTGAAGCAAAGAAACTGGGTATCCCCGTTGTTGGTATTGTTGATACCAACTGTGACCCTGAAGAAGTTGATTACGTTATCCCCGGTAACGATGACGCTATCCGTGCGGTAAAACTGATCGCTTCTACCATTTCTAACGCAATTTTAGAAGGCCGTCAGGGTACTGATGCTGAAGCAGAAACTGCTGAAGCTGCTGACGCTGAATAATTCTGCAAACTATTTTCGAGAAAAGGAGAGACTATCATGGCATTTACAGCTGCTGATGTTAAAAATTTAAGAGAAACTACCGGCTGCGGTATGATGGACTGCAAAAAAGCCCTGACCGAAACAGACGGTGATATGGAAAAAGCAATGGAACTGCTGCGCGAAAAAGGCCTGGCTTCCGCTGCTAAAAAATCCGGCAGAATTGCTTCTGAAGGTATCGTTAAAGCTTACGTTTCCGACGATAAGACTGTTGGCGTACTGCTGGAAGTAAACTCCGAAACTGACTTCGTTGCTAAAAACGACGAATTCCAGGCTTTTGTTGATAGCCTGACCAAAATCATTGCTGATAAAGCTCCTGCTGATGTAGAAGCATTAAAAGCACTGGATTTTGACGGTCAGACCGTTGGTGAAGCTTTCACCGCTCTGATTGCTAAAATCGGTGAAAACATGAACATCAGAAGATTCGTTAGAATCGAAGGTAACGTTTGTGCTTACATCCATGGCGGCGGCAGAATCGGCGTTTTGGTTGAAGCTGAAGGTAGCCTGGCTGACGATGCTGCTTACGAAGCAGCAAGAGACGTTGCAATGCAGATTGCAGCTATCAACCCCCTGTATCTTTCTAAAGACGCTATGTCTGCAGAAGATGTAGAAAAAGAAAAGCACTTCATCGTTGCTCAGATCAAAGAAGATCCTAAGAGCGCTAACAAGCCCGAACAGATCATCGAAAAGATGGTTGAAGGCAGAATGAACAAGTTCTACGAACAGAACTGCTTACTGCAGCAGGAATTCGTTAAGAACGGTGACTTCAAAGTTGAAGCATACCTGGCTTCCAAGGGTGTTAAACTGACCGGTTTCAACCGTTTCGAAAAAGGCGAAGGTCTCGAAAAGAAAGAAGACAACTTTGCTGATGAAGTTGCAAACATGATTAAATAATTTGGCTTAACGGCCATAATAAAAAGAGTCGCAATTTTGCGACTCTTTTTTATTTCCTTGACAAGAACAATACAAGGGGAGTAGAATATAAGTAAGATATTTTTTTGGTTTAACTTGGTATGAATTATTACAAGGCATATAATTTAGATGCTAATGAGTTTGCACAGTGTTTAAGCGGTTTTGAGCCGATTCCAAAAAAATTAAAAAAGATATATATGGGGGATGCAAAGGGTATCCTGACCAAGAGGAACAAAAAATAGGAGGTTTTACACGATTTTGAATAGATAAAACAATATATTAAATAGTGAAATCAAGTCGATAATTTCGAAAAAGAGATTATCGTCTTTTTTTATATATAAAATTAGAGAGGAGATGAAAGAAATGTATGTTGAAAAGTTTTTGCAACAGGTGCATCGTAAGTTAAATGAACAAGGTATAGCGAATGCAAAATTAAGAGATACCTGCATTGATATCTACGAAGGCGAAAATGAGATTTTTAAGATAGACAGAGAAGGAGGAATGTTTTATGCATCGGACAATCGATTCCGTGATGTGGTCGATAGGCTTCATGAAATAATACAGCCGATTGTTTGTGAAGTTGATGAATATCTCAGGGCAATGGAAAATGGTACAGAATTGAAGGCGAGAGATTTTGATATGCCATATATTAAAATCGCAGAATACAATGAGGTTGTTTTAGCTGGAAGAGAACATAGTAATGGTAGCTTTGAATTTGCGACATGGAATTATAAAAACAATTCATTATATCACGGACATTACACCACAGACTATATAGGTGCAAGAGAGGATTTTGCTACACGTTCAGGTTTGGTAAATAAGAATCTGTTATTCAATAAGAATGAATTAGTTGAGATTTATCGTTGCATTGAAGATACTCTTAACAATGAATACGAAATGACAGATAAACAAAGAGAAATGCTTGAAGATGTTCAGTCACGAATTAAACTCTCTGTTCCTCGTTTTGATGAACTACTAAAGGAAGCCATCGATCAGGGCGAAGAAGAAACATTCGAGCAAACGATGTAAGGAGGTTTAATAGAAATGCAAGAATATATGAGCAAGACGGAAAGGATTCAAGGATATATTAAAGAAGTCCTGGCCGATGAGAAAAAACATTCAACAAAAGAGATAATCGAGTATGTAGATAACAAGCTCAAGGAAAACGGCGACTTTGTTTTTCAAGTTAATTCATATGTAAACGCAGCCATGAGAATACTTATGAAAAATGAAGACTATGCCAAAGTTGCATATGGTATGTATCAAAAAGGTGGTATTCCATATACTCCTGCATCAAAGAGGATAGAATCAGAAAGTGACTTGGAGAAAATAGATGTCAGAAGTGCGATGGTTTTAGTTAAGGCGTATGCAAAGAAGTTTGATGAAATCTTCGCTCAAAAATCACCCTTTACAGATATGGACACAAACGAAGAAGCGTCATATTGGGCAATCAAAAAACATTCATTGGATGTGGCGAAGTCCCTCAGAGAAAATGCGGACAAGTTGTTTCAAATGGCAGATTCACAATATCAAAATGAGCGTAACCTGACTATTAGAAAATACTTTGAAGAATGCCTTTCGGATGGTAACCCACACAAAATGAATGACATTAAAGATTATATCTTCTCAAAGATGATGGAGAACAATGAGTATAACGGAGAACGAAGCAGTGCTTACATATATCCTGCAATAAGTTCGCTCATTGTCGAAGGAGGACCATACCAAAAGATAGCAAGAGGTGTATATCAGATTTCACAAGAAATACAGCAATCAGATTCAGTATATTCGATGGATGATGTTTCGAAATTACTTGACAGAGGTTGCAATCTTGCCGAAAGAGATATAAAGGCCATTGTGACTGCAGAATTGTACAATGCAGGAGAAATTGCAGAACAAATATCATCTGATATAGAAAGCTGTATTGACAATGTATCATATCTTATTGCTTTCGCCGAGGATTATATGGACCGCAGAGAAGAGCAGGAAGCAGAACAAGGTATGTCAATGTCAGGAATGTAAAATTGAAAGGAGGAAATGAAATGGCTGAAGGCAGAATCTTAGCCGTAAAAATTGACGGTAAATTGTTTGATAAACTTGATGAGTTTGTCGAGCAGGAAGGAATGACAAAACAGAAATATGTTTCAGAACTTATAAGTAAGGACATAAGTCTTCGAATGCAGCAGAAGGCAGTGCAGGATAAGGAACTGGACATAAAACACACAGATGGTCTTAAGACGTGGGACAGAGCAGAGGTTATGGATGCTATTGATGAGTTTATGCTCCAGAACCGGAGAATACCAAAACAGACAGAGTTTAAAAATGAAAACGGTCTTCCTTCATATGGTGCCGCAGGCAGGGCATTGGATATGTCACCTGCAGAGTACATGAAGGAAAGATTCGATGAGCTTATGATCGGACAGGAAGAACAGGATCCGGGAATGAGCATGAGTATGTAGGCGATATGTTCTAACAAGAATGTATCGCCTTTTTTTATTTCAACTTTATGGAGGTTAAAGAGTTATGATAAGCAACGAAGGAAGGGAATTTTGCAGAGGGATTGGGCTACTGGCTGGACATATAATCTGCATGGCGGACTCATATGAGGAGCCAATTGAGAAATTTAAGAAAAGTCCTTTTTACTCACCTGAATTTGAGGATAAGGGGAGAATAATTCAGGATAATATTGACACTGCAAACAGAATCAGAGATGAGGTAAAGCTCATCAGCATTAACGACTTGACAGAATTACACGACACCTATGGAATAGCACTTGTAGAGTATGCAGACTTACTAGCTGATGCTGTGAGAGCAGAGCCGTATGACAATAATGAAGTCAAGTTCAAGTCTGATGCAATTGTTAGTATAGCAGTCGACATCGTTCATCGTGAGATAAGAGATGATGATACATATAAGAAAATTGCGAAAGGAGAGATAAACGAGAATGCTCAAATTCAACTTTTACCATAATCGGAAAGATAATTTTTATTCCAACAAAGTCGAGCGAGAAACAACAGGGCTAATCGGATATATCCGAGGCGACTTTGGTTCCGGTGGGAACAGTTTTCACCATAGTTGGTTTGAAAACAAAGGTAAACTTAATAACGAAGTGTTCAAGGAAGACCTTAATAAAGTAATGGAATTCTTAAGAGAAAGAATGTTGACCGACAGAATGTATATGCGAAGTGTAGTCTATGGAAATCCCAATGCCAAAATTGATTCCAAAGAAAGCACCTCATACGGAGTATTCGTTGAAACGGATGGATATGAATATGACATTCGTGCTATATGCGATGACGGCAATTACGACTTTTATATTTACTGTTACGATAAAAGGTTCCAAGAACCGCAGTTCCTGAACAGCCGAAGATTTCGTGATGAACACGGTAAATTGAATGAACTTGTTGAGGAAATTGCAAAGAAAACATTACCTGAAGCTCGCAACTATTATATCAATGGCGATAAGTATGAGAACAACGGAAAGATGTATACCTTTAGAGTGACAGAGGAAAACTTGTACTTCGAAGGTAAGGATGGAGAAAAACTCTTTGTCGCACCGGAACTGATGGGTACATTCCTACCGGATGTAGCAACAGAAGGAAACTCATTCGTAAAAGTACCATTAAATCAAA
>JAZOLH010000076.1:0-5153 GCA_045652815.1 Clostridia bacterium | reverse complement strand
CACTGGATGAAAATAACGTATATCGTTATGCAGAATTTATCAAGCGTTTTAGCCGCAAAACCCAGTTTATTTTGGTAACACACCGTCGTGGTACAATGGAATGTGCCGATATGATTTACGGTGTTACCATGCAGGAAAAAGGCGTTTCTAAACTCCTGGAACTGAATCTTGAGGAAATTGAAGCCAAGGGTTAATTTTTGGAAAATTACATACACTAAAACCGCAGGGGGACATTTTGTCTCCCTGCTATTTTTTTTGTAAGTGATGTGATTTTATGAAGAAAAAATGGTGGATTTCTGCCATAGGTGGCCTCGGGGCGGGTTTTTTAAACGGGCTGTTTGGCTCGGGCGGAGGTACGGTTATTGTGCCTTTTTTGGAAAAGTTTTTAGATCAGGATGAAAAACATTCCCATGCCACTGCAATTTTAATCATTCTGGGTTTTACAATTGTCAGTTTGTTCTTTTACGGGGGCAGGGGACACCTTGATTTTGCTCTTGCGTTAAAGGTTTCAATTGGCGGCGTTTTGGGCGGTTTTATTGGTGCGAAACTTTTAAAAAAACTATCCGGCGGTGCCATTCATAAAATTTTTGGTGCCTGTATGATTGCGGCGGCCATCAGAATGGTGGTGGCAGGATGATTACAGCGATTTTGGCAGGACTTATCTCGGGCATTTTAAGCGGAATGGGTATCGGCGGCGGTACTATTTTAATTCCTGCGCTAACCCTTTTTTTATCTGTTTCACAGCATCAGGCACAAGGGGTGAATCTTTTATACTTCATACCCACTGCGGTGGTCTCCCTTTGGATTCACATTAAGAATAAATCCGTGAACTTTAAGGTGGCTTGGCCGGTGATTTTGTTCGGTTTGGGTGGGGCGATTGGCGGCTCATTTTTGGTGGGAATGATACGGGGAAAACTTCTAAAACGACTGTTTGGCATCTTTTTGCTCATCATGGGCGTTTACGAATTCATGAAAAAAGAGAAAAAACCTAAAAAAGATTAGAAAAATCGCATTTTTGCTCTTTACCTATTGACAAAAATATGGTATGATATATTGTGTATGCCTATAAATAATAAAGAAGAAACTTTTTAGGCATTTCACGAATGATAAACAGAGAGTGATTGCGATGAAAGAGTATAAGCTTTTGGAGAGTGTTTTCTCCCCGCAAGACATTAAGAATATGAATTTTAGTCAGATGGAAACTTTAGCCGAAGAAATCCGTCAGTTTCTGATTCAGTCGGTTTCTCAAACAGGCGGACATCTGGCCTCCAATCTGGGTGTTGTTGAGTTAACGCTGGCTTTGTTTAAAACCCTTGATTTGCCGAAGGACAGTATCGTCTGGGATGTGGGGCATCAGTCTTACGTGCATAAACTGTTAACAGGTCGCAGAGATGGTTTTTCCACCCTTCGTCAACTTGGCGGTATGAGCGGTTTCCCCAAAAGCACGGAAAGCGAGTTTGATGCCTTTAACACAGGCCACTCTTCAACATCAGTTTCCGCAGCACTGGGCATGACCCGTGCGGCAGAGCTTATGGGTGAGGGTAGTCGCGCCATTGCTGTGATTGGTGACGGGGCGCTGACAGGCGGTATGGCTTTTGAGGCCTTAAATGATGCCGGCACTTACAAAAAGAATTTCATCGTAATTTTGAATGATAACGAAATGTCTATCAGCCAAAACGTTGGTGGTATGTCCCGTTATTTAACAAGATTCAGAACAAGACCTCAGTACTTTGATTTTAAATCCAATATGGAACATAAAATGAACCGCATCCCCAAAGTGGGTGAAACGGTTGTTCAGGGCTTAAAACGAGCCAAAGACTCAGTTCGTCACCTTTTGGTGCCCTCCACCGTGTTTGAGGAACTGGGATTTACATATTTTGGTCCCATTGATGGCCACGACTTGCCATTTTTGTGTCAGGTAATCGAGCGTGCCAAGGCGGTTAACGGTCCTGTTTTAATTCACGTAAAAACCAAAAAGGGCAAGGGCTATAAATTTGCTGAAGATAAGCCCACGGATTTTCATGGTATCGGTGCCTTCTGCATTGAAACCGGTGAAACGGGCGCAGGCGGTGAAACCTACGCTTCCGTATTTGGAAAAACGATGAAAGCCCTTGGCGAAGAAGATAAAAACCTTTGCGCTGTCACAGCGGCTATGCCTGATGGCACTGGTCTTTGCGAATTTGCAAAGGCGTTTCCCAAACGCTTTTTTGATGTGGGCATTGCAGAACAGCACGCCGTTACCTTTGCGGCAGGGCTGGCTAAAAAAGGACTCCGTCCCGTTGTGGCGGTGTATTCATCCTTCCTGCAACGAGCCTACGACCAGATTCTCCACGATGTTTGTTTGCAAAACCTGCCGGTTGTGTTCGCAATCGATAGAGCAGGCGTGGTTGGTGAAGACGGTGAAACCCATCAGGGCGTTTATGATTTGGCCTTTTTATCCCAGATGCCGAATATGACCATTTTGGCACCTGCAGATTTTGCAGAACTTTCCCAGATGCTCCGTTATGCAACTAGCGAGCATCAAGGACCGATTGCCATTCGTTATCCCCGAGGCAATATGAACTTTGAAAACGGCAAAACGTTCAAATTCGGTGAACCGCAACTTGTGGCAAAGGGTGATAAGGCGTTAATTCTCTCCATGGGTCATATGCTGAAAACAGCAATGGGCGCCTGCGAACTTTTAAAAGAGCAGGGCGTTGCGACATCGGTTGTGAATCTTGCAACCTTGTGGCCATTGCCTGCAGAAACTATCCAAGAGTTTGCCAAAACATATCCTCTGATTCTCACCTTGGAAGATGGCGTTTTAACAGGCGGCATCGGTGAGAAAATCAAGGCAATGATTGGTGACAAAACCAAGGTTTTGGTAAAAGCCCATACATCAGGCATCGTGCCTCACGGTAAACGGGACGAACTGTATCGCCTGTGCAGTTTGGATGACGCAACCATTGCAAAAGAAATTCTTGAAAATATCGGTCAGGAGTAAACCAATGAAAAAACCTGAATTATTAGCGCCGGCGGGAACGCTCAGCCGCTTAAAAACAGCCATTGCATTCGGTGCAGATGCTGTTTATGCAGGCGGTGAAGCCTTTTCTATGCGTAGTGCATCGAAAAATTTTTCATCAGATGATTTAAAAGTGGCTCGTGAACTAACGCTGGCACAAGATAAAAAATTATATATTGCTGTTAATATAATCCCTCACAACAGGGATTTGGAAGAACTGGCAAAGTACTTAGAAGAACTGTCGGAGTTATCTCCCGATGCGCTGATTATTTCCGATTTGGGTGTGTTTAATATGGCGCAGAGAATTGCGCCCAACGTGCCCATTCACATCAGCACTCAGGCCAACAACACCAACGCCGAAACCTTTGCCGCTTGGCATCGCTTAGGTGCAGAACGTGTTGTTTGTGCCCGCGAACTTTCCTTTGATGAGATTCACGATATTCGTGCCAAAGTGCCCGAAACTTTAGAGCTGGAAGCATTTGTGCACGGTGCTATGTGCATTTCTTATTCCGGCAGATGTCTTTTATCCGGCTATATGGTTGGCAGGGATTCCAATGGCGGTAACTGTGCCCATCCTTGCCGCTGGAATTACAGTTTGGTGGAAGAACAGCGCCCGGGTGAATATTATCCCGTTTATGAAAACGAGCGCGGCACCTTTATCTTTAACTCTAAAGATATGTGCATGATTGACTATATTCCCCAGCTCATTGAATGCGGCATCGACAGTTTTAAGTTAGAGGGTAGAGTGAAAACCGAATACTACGTGGCAACGGTTGTGAAAACCTACCGCGAAGCCATTGACAGATATTTAGAAAACCCCGATACCTATCAGGTAGACCCCATCTGGCACGAAGAACTTTCCAAAGTCAGCAACCGCCATTACACTACGGGCTTTTACACAGGTCGTCCCGATGAGTCGGCGCAGAACTATGAATCTTCTGCCTATGTCCGTAATTATGATGTAGCGGCTGTTGTAACAGGGTACGATGCAGAAACCGGTGACCTTTTGATTGAACAGCGTAACCGCTTTTTTGTAGGTGACGAACTGGAAACCGTTGTTCCCTTTGAAAAAAGTTTCGCCTTTACGGTCGATAACCTGGCAGACGAGTGGGGCACAGCAGTTGAGTCCGCACCGCACGCGGCGCAGAAACTGAGAATGAACATCGGCAGAGAACTGCCGCCTTTATCATTACTTCGCAAGAAAAAAGTTTGATTGGAGATAAACATGGGTATTTTCACGAAAAACTATGCAAAGGCAGGTCGCGGCATCAGTAAAGAAGAAGCCGCGCAAAGAAACTATTTTGATATTTTGTTCCGCCACGCCTTTGACTTTATGAAAATCAATATGCTCTTTATGCTGGTGAATATTTTGTTTATCAGTGCGGCTGTGGTTTTTATGGCTCCCTATTTTTCTGACTTGCAGTCCATTGTAAAGGCCTATATGTCGGGCGAGATTATGCTTCTGCCTATTCTGCCTTTTGTGCCCTTTATCTTTATGGGCCCTTTCATTGCAGGCCTGACCTACGTGCTGAGAAACTGGGCAAGACAGGAACACGCCTTTTGGGCATCGGACTTTTTTGAACATTCGTGGAAGAACGCTTTGCAGGGACTTTTGATGAGTTTTATTTCTACTGTTGTTACATACTTGTTTTTAACAGCGGTTGTGTTCTATCTCCGCACTGAAATGCCGAAAACCTTTGTTCTGATTATGGCAGGCATCATTGCAACACTTTTACTTTCCGTTAATTTGTATACATATCCCATGATGGTAACCTTTGATATGAAACTGTCCGCTATTTTGAAAAATGCCTGGATTTTCGCTGTGGCAAAATTACCGCAAAACTTATTCTTTTTGGTGATTATTTACGGTTTGCACGGCTTTTTAATCTGGAATGTGCCTATGGTTTGGGTGGTGCTGATGTCTTTCTTCTTAATTGCCTGGTCGGGCTACACCATGAACTATTACAGTTGGCACGTGATTGACAAATATATGATGTCTCAGATTCCCGAAGAAGAACAAGAAGAATCTGTGTTTGAAGACGTACTCTAGGAGGATTTTATGATTCGCGGCGTTATTTTTGACTTAGACGGAACCATTTTAAACACCATCGACGATTTATCTGAGATGATGGATAAAATGCTCACAAGTTTC
>JAZOLH010000075.1:0-7037 GCA_045652815.1 Clostridia bacterium | reverse complement strand
CTGCCATCGTGAACAGCAATTGTGTGACCTACCATTTCAGGGAAGATGGTAGAGCTTCTTGACCAAGTCTTAACGACTTTCTTGTCGCCGGACTCGTTCATAGCAACAATCTTCTTGATCAGGCTATCTGCAACAAAAGGCCCTTTTTTAATTGATCTGCCCATTCTTTTTCCTACTTCCGCCAAAATGGCTTGCTTAGGCCGGCTGGCGGCCTAGCAGCAATCCCGTCCGGCTTAGCGTGTGCCGCGACGTTTAACAATGAATTTGTCATTAATGTTCTTTTTCTTTCTGGTCTTAAGACCCAGAGCCGGTTTACCCCAAGGAGTAACAGGGCCGGGACGACCGATGGGTGAACGACCTTCACCACCACCGTGGGGATGGTCATTCGGGTTCATAACAGAACCGCGGACTGTGGGACGAATACCCATGTGACGTTTACGACCGGCTTTACCGATGGAAACGTTTTCATGGTCTAAGTTACCAACCTGACCGATGGTTGCCATACAGTTCAGACGGATGTAACGAACTTCGCCGGACGGCAGTCTAACCTGCGCATATTTGTCTTCTTTAGACATCAGCTGCGCAGCGCCACCAGCGGAACGAACCAGCTGGCCGCCTTTGCCGGGCATCAGTTCGATGTTGTGGATTAAAGTACCCACGGGAATGAACTGGATCTGCATTGCGTTACCGGGCTTAATGTCAGCGCCGTTGGGATCAGTAACCAGTACGTGACCGTCGGTTACGCCCAGGGGAGCTAAGAAGTAGCGTTTTTCGCCATCTTCATACTGTACCAGTGCAATGTTTGCAGAGCGGTTGGGATCGTATTCGATACCAATTACGGTTGCAGCACCGATTTTATTTCTCTTAAAGTCAATGATTCTGTATTTTCTCTTATTGCCGCCACCTCTGTGTCGCACAGTGATTCTACCGTAGTTGTTTCTACCACCGTTTTTGCTGAGACTTGTCAGCAAGGAGCGTTCGGGCTCGCTTTTGGTGATTTCCTCAAAAGTGGAAACGGTCATAAATCTTCTGGCAGGAGAGGTAGGATTAAATTTCTTTGTAGGCATCCTAATTCCTCCTATACTAAAATAATGTTACGGCTTACGCCATGCCATCGAAGAATTCGATGGTTTTGCTGTCAGCAGTCAGTTTAACGATTGCTTTCTTCCAGTTAGGTCTCTTACCTTCGAAGCGACCCATGCGTTTTGTTTTGCCTAACATGTTCATGGTGTTAACGCTTTCAACTTTAACGCCGAAAATTTCTTCAACTGCTTTTTTGATTTCAATCTTGTTAGCAGCTTTGTTAACAGCGAAGGTGTACTTCTTATCAGCGAGCTGATCCATGCTCTGTTCAGAAATGATAGGCTTAATGATAACATCATATGCGTTTGTCATTATGCATACACCTCCTCTAATTTTTCAGCAGCGCTCTTAGCGATGATAACGGTGCTAGCGTTTAAAACGTCATAAACGTTCAGCATACCAACAAAGCTGGTTTTAACACCTTCAATGTTTCTAGCACTCTTATATACTGCTTCGTTGTTTTCGGGCAGTACGATCAGTGCTTTACCGTTAACATTCAGATTCTTCAGCATAGCTGCAATCTGTTTTGTTTTGATTTCAGATACTGCGATATCTTCCAGTACCATCATTTCAGCATCCTTCACTTTAGCAGATAAAGCGGACTTCATTGCCAGTGCACGGATTTTCTTGTTTACGCTCATTGCGTAGCTTCTCGGCTTCGGTGCAAAAACAACACCACCGCCGGTCCACTGGGGAGCACGGGTAGAACCCTGTCTAGCACGACCGGTACCCTTCTGTCTCCAGGGTTTAGCGCCGCCGCCACGTACTTCGGCACGGGTCAGTGCGCTCTGTGTGCCTTGTCTCTGATTAGCAAGGTAAGCAACAACGGTAGAATGAACAGCAGCTTCATTGGGTTCAATACCAAATACAGCGTCGTTTATTGCAACGTTGCCTACTTCTTTGCCTTCCATATTGTATAATACCACGTTCGGCATGATACTTCCTCCTTTCGATTCAGGTCTCTTAGCGAGCCTTTACAGAATTCTTGATGATAACCAGACCACCCTTGGGGCCGGGAACAGCGCCGCGAATTGCCAGAATGTTGTTTTCAGCATCCAGCTTAACAACGGACAGATTCTGAACTGTAACCTTTTCAACACCCAGGTGACCTGCTAATTTTTTACCCTTCATAACACGAGAAGGTGTGGAGCAGGCGCCCATAGAACCGGGGCCTCTGTGGTAACCGGAACCGTGAGTCATAGGACCGCGGTGGGTACCCCAACGTTTAACGGTGCCGGCAAAGCCTTTACCTTTGCTGATGCCTGTTACGTCAACAGAATCGCCTTCAGCAAAAACGTCAGCCTTAATTTCGTCGCCCACATTCATTTCAGCTGCATTATCCAGCTTGAATTCCTTCAGGTATTTCATGTAACCGGTACCGGCTTTCTTGAAATGACCCTGCAGGGGCTTTGTGGTATGTTTTTCTTTCTTTTCCAGGAAACCAACCTGAACAGCATCGTAGCCGTCATTTTCAGCGGTTTTCTTCTGGATAACTCTGCAAGGACCTGCCTGAATAACGGTAACGGGGATTAAAACGCCGTCAGCGTCAAAAAGCTGAGTCATGCCGAGCTTTGTGCCTAAAATCGCTTTTTTCACAAAAGCACCTCCTAAAATATTGGTTATTGGTTCACCCTATCGGGCGAACATGACCCGTTGCTTTCGCAACAGTGCCTTTTAACAAACCAGACTTTCGTCTAGGTTTGCGAAACGCATTAATACTTCATTTCAATGTCCACACCAGCGGGCAGTTCGATACGCATCAGCGCATCAACAGTTTTCGCGGTGGGCAGCAGAATGTCGATTAAACGTTTGTGTGTTCTCATTTCGAACTGTTCACGGGAGTCTTTATACTTGTGAACCGCACGCAGAATGGTAACAACCTCTTTCTTTGTGGGCAGCGGAATAGGACCGGATACTTTCGCGCCAGTTCTCTTTGCTGTTTCCACAATCTTTTCGGCGGACTGATCAAGCAGAACGTGATCATACGCCTTCAGTCTGATTCTGATTTTCTGACTCTGTGCCATTTGTTTTTCCTCCTTATCGATTTTGCCGCTCCCTATATATAATAGGAAGCCAATTTTTGTCTGTGTCATGAAGAAACGGCTTGTCTAAACTGCCGGATACCCGTGCAGCTTATCGCAAAAAGCTTACACACGGCCGGGTGTTTCACCTTGGGCCATAAATAAAACCCAAAAACCTCTGTTTCTGGGCCAGTTCTAGCTTTTTGCGGTCTTTCCTCACTTGGAAATCCCAACACAAACGAAAACAAAAAAAGGCAAAAAGGCAGAATTCTCCACCCTGATAAGCTTTTTCTTTCCATTTGCGTATGACTAGTCGCCCGGTTTCTTGAATCGGACATTCTCCATGGAAAAACCCGCTCTATGGCGGCAACCTCCCACTTCATCGTATGTCATGTCACAGCCCTTTAATTTTACACTATATTATAGGAAAATGCAAGTAAAACATGAAAAAAAGCAAATAAAATCTTTCACGAAATTTTACTTGCTTTTTATCTCTTTTTTGTGCAATTTTACAATAGACCTTTTGCGGCCATTTACCCTATAGTTTATTATCCACCTGAATCACAGGGCGGAATTTTGCATCTTTTTCTTTTAACTTTGTGCAGATTGCCGCAACGGCTTCCTGCTGTTCTTCCTCTGTAATGCTATATGGCATCTCCACATCAAAGTAAAGTTCCACCGCATCGTCAAGTTCTGCCATACGAAAATCGTGAATCCCGAACACACTGTTTACACCGTGGACCGTATCAAGCACAAAGCGCTTGACAGATTCAGCATAGGAGTCGTGATCCACAGGGTCCATATGAATCACAATGTGCACGCCTGTCTCCGCTTCAATCCGCTTCTCTGCTCTGTCAATCACGTCGTGAATGGTCACGATGTCACTATCAATAGAAACCTCTGCGTGAATGGAGGCAATCCGTCTGCCCGGACCGTAGTCGTGAATAATTAAATCGTGAACGCCTTCCACTTCATCTTCTTCCAAAACCATACGACAAATGGTTTCAGACAATGCGCTATCCGGCGGCGCACCCAGCAACACCGTAATGGTGTTTTTGGCAACGCGATAACCCGCCAGCATAATCAGAACAGATACCAGCGCACCCATCACGCCATCAACAGGGAACTGCCACAGCCTACCCACGAACAACGAAACCAAAACCGCACCTGTGGCAAACACATCGCTTGCGCTATCCACTGCCGCCGCCGCAAGAACAGGAGAGTTTATCTTCTTGCCCGCATAACGATTAAAGAAAAACATCCACAGTTTCAGCAGAACCGAAAATCCCATCACGCCGACGGACAGCCAGGAAAACGCGGGATGCTTATTTTCAACAATGGCCCCTGCAGAAGATTTTAAAAGTTCAAACCCTACTATTATAATAAGGAAGGAAATAATCAGAGAGGCAATATATTCAGAGCGACCGTGACCAAAAGGATGGTCTTCATCCGCCCGCCGACCTGCCGCCGCCGAGCCAACAATGGAAACCAAAGATGAGCCCATATCAGACAAATTGTTAAAAGCATCAGACAAAACAGCCATAGATCCACTGAGCAAACCGGCACACAGTTTTAAGGCAAACAAAAGTGCGTTGCAAACAATACCGAGCACGCCTGCCAACTTTCCATAAGACGCACGAACTGCCACATCTTCGGTATTTTTATAATTTTTAATAAAGGTACGAATGATGAGTTTCGTCACAGCCACCTCTCCTTTCATATGAATCATTTAATTCATTGTATCATATATCTCATTTTTGGTCAATCACATTCGTTCGACAAAAAAGAAGCAGCAGGTTACCCTGCTGCCCTTTTTCAATACCTTCTCTATACACGATTAACGCTGAACTCGTCCTGAACCATCGCCGCCAACTAAAGCGAGAATATCGCTGGGCTTTGAGAGGTTTACGTCAAGTTCAATTGTCTGTTTAAGACAGGATGCTGCTGCTGCATATTCAATGGTTTTCTGTTCATCAAATCCGTTATGTAACGCATAGATCAAACCTGCACCAAAAGAATCACCGCCGCCTACACGGTCAACGATATGGATACGATACTCTTTAGAGAAATATGCTTTACCGTCACGATATAAAAGTGCAGACCAATCGTTGTCAGAAGCACTGATGCTCTTGCGCAGTGTGATTGCAACTGTTCCAATGTTATATTTTTTGGAGATTTTGTCTGCAACTTCGATATATCCTTCTCTATTCAGCTTACCGGAAATAATATCGGTGTTAGCTGCATGGATGTCCAATACATCAGCGGCATCTTCTTCGTTTGCAATTAAAACGTCAACGTATTCAAGCAGTTTTTCCATCGTGGCTTTCGCTTCACTGCGTGTCCAGAGGTTTTTGCGGTAATTCAGGTCACAGCTTACTGTAAGACCCAATTCCTTAGCTGTTTTACATGCTTCAAGACAAATCTCGGCAATATTCTGTCCCAGTGCAGGTGTGATACCTGTGAAGTGGAAATGACCTGCATCAGCCATAATTGTTTTCCAGTCATAGTCGCCGGGCTCAGAACCGCAAAAAGCAGAATATTTACGGTCGTAAACAATTTTTGAAGGTCTCTGTGATGCACCTTTTTCAAGGTAGAATAAGCCGATTCTATCGCCACCAAAAGCAATATGATCTGTTCCTACAGAAAATCTTTTAAGTGTTGAAATAGCACACTCGGAAATCATATTGTCAGGCAGTTTTGTAACGAACTGTGTGGGAACTCCCATATAGGAAAGGGAGGTACAAACATTCGCTTCAGCACCTGTATAAAAAACTTCAAATTTATTTGCCTGAATAAATTTTAAATATCCTTCCGGATTAAGACGCAGTATATAATCACCAAAACCAATTACTTTTTTCATCTTTTTCACCTGTCCTTACTTACGAATTTGTGTACATTCAGTCATAATTTTTGCAATCGCCGCAGAATCGCCTGCCGCCATTAATTCCTTGGGCACCATATAACTACCGCCACAAGCGATTACATTCTTGCAAGCTAAGTAATCGGGCAGATTGTTTAAGGTGATGCCGCCGGTGGGAATGAAGGTGAAGTCAGAAAGAGCACCTTCATAGAGTTTCATTGTTTTCACGCCGCCAAGACTTTCAGCAGGGAAAAACTTAATCATAGAAAGGCCAAGTTTTCCTGCACGGAGAATTTCGGTCGGGGTGATGCAACCGGGCAAGAAGAACATACCTTTTTCAAGGGCCTTCTTCACCAGTTCTTCATCATAACCGGGGGATACGCAGTAATCTGCGCCTGCATCGATCGCATCCTGCAGGTTCTCTTCAGTCAGCACCGTGCCCGCACCAACAATCAGTTCGGGATGGTTCTTTTTGATTTCTTTGATAGCCGTAATGGCATAGGGATGACGCAGGGTGATTTCAATACATCTAACGGGAGATGCTAAAACCGCATCAACCAGAGTATTCATCTCCTGCTCGCTTTTTAAACAAACAACGGGCAGAATACCGTTTGCTTTTAATAAGGAAACAACTTCGGGGGCGAGTGTTTTCACAACTCATCAACTCCTTCTATTAAATTTCATTGTACTCACAGTATATCATATGGTTTAAGAAAAATAAATACCATTTATTGCTTGATTTTTATCCTAAATTGCTCTATAATAAAGGTATAATCAGAAAAAAGGAGATTTTCCTATGAAAATCAACGAATATTTCTACCATTTAAAAGGTAAAGACGATTTCGTTACCAAAAACCATATGCACAACGAAATCGAACTGATCCAGGTGATAGCAGGCAGCGGTACTGTTTTAAAAGACGATGAACTGTATCTGCTGGAGGAACAGTTTCTCTATATCATCGATTCCCGCAAGCCCCACATCGCCAACCCCTCCACCTGCGATGATTATATCCGGAACAAGATTGTGCTGGATGCCGATTCTTTCTTTGCTACCTGTAAGCTTTTGGGGCAGG
>JAZOLH010000074.1:0-11501 GCA_045652815.1 Clostridia bacterium | reverse complement strand
TATGCAATTTTTCTCATTCACAAATCACAGGTTTACCATCTTCAAAACGATACACCACATCACACACATCCAGCGCCGCATTTTTGTGGGATACCAGCACGCAGGTTTTATCCTTCTGTGCTTTGAGGGCCTGCAGAATGGCAAGTTCTGTGGCTTCATCCAAAGCCGATGTGGCTTCATCAAGCAGAAGCACCGGCGCACCGCTGACAAGGGCACGACTGATGGCAAGGCGCTGAATCTGACCTTCGGAAAGACCAAGACCACCCTCGCCTAAAACTGTATCGAATCCATCAGGCAGTTCCTGAATAAAGTCGTAAATTTGTGCAACTTTGGTTGCTTTTACTAATTCTTCCTCCGTTACATCGGTACGGAAGAACAGAATGTTTTCACGGATGGTACCCGAAACAATCAGATTGCCCTGAGGCACATAGGCAAACAGGCGTTTTCTCTCTTCCATCAACGGACGCTCTGTTCCGTCTGCCAGCGTCAACGTTGCTGTTCCGCTTTCCATGGGGAAAATGCCTAAAATCAGTTTAAGCAGGGTGCTCTTACCGATACCGGAACTACCCATAATCACGGAGAACTCGCCATTTTTAACCGCAAAGTCTGCGCCTTTTAAAATCGGCTCATCACCATAACCAAAGGAAACATCAGAAAGGGAGAAGGAAGACCACTCTTCTCCTGCCCAATCGCCTCTGGCTTCGGTTACATCTTCCGGCAGGGCTTCTAAATCCATAATTCTCTCAGCAGATGCCACCATAGCGTAATACTGAGGAAGCAGTGATGACAGCCCCTGGAAGGGAGACTGAATCTGGCCTACCAACTGCAGAACCGCAGTTAAAGTACCAAAAGTCATCAAGCCTGCAGAGATTCTGTAAGCACCCCAAGCCAGCGCCAGATAATAGCCGGCGGTTAAGCCGATATAGAAAAACGCATTGGCAGCAATGCTCAGTTTATTTCTCTTTAAGTCAATTTTAAATTGTTTAAACTGCAATGTGCGGCTTTTATCTGATGCCGCATCACCCACGCCGAAAGACTTAATCACCAAAAGGTTTTTAAGCGCTTCCTGCATATAGGATTTCACTCTGCCATCGGCTTCCTGATGGGCTTTGTGCAGACCTTTCATCCGTTTTCTGTACAGGCACGCCACCAGAAAAATCAGCGGACCAACCAAAAGGCAGGCATAAGCCAAAACAGGCTCCAGCACATAGAGTGCACAGAAGCAAGCAATGATTTTTGTCAGGTAAAAAATCAGATTGGGGAACATATCAAGCAGGCCCGTTGCGATAATGCTTACATCGCTGTTGATATAGTTGAGCAATTCGCCCGAATGAAAAGCAGATACTTTTAAATAGTCCCGCTTCATAATTAAATTGAACAGTTCCGTTTTCACGCGGATGTTAAAGCGACCCTTCACGTGCACATCAGCAACGGACAGGAAAATCTGGAACAGAAGCTGAATCACCAAAAGACCAACCAAAAACGCCCCCGCCAAAACGAGATTGCCTTCAGCCTGCCCTGTGGCAATGTCTAACACCTGTTTGGAAAGCAAGGCAAACAAAACCCCTATCAAAGACAGAAGGCTTCCGATGACCGTTAAAAGCAAAATGCCCGGCCAAACTTTTTTAGCTTGCAATGCGATCCATTTCATGTGTTATCTCCATCCTTTAAGTCGTTTAACAACACGACCAAGTTTTATAACAACAGGCAGAAGTTTATGACGAATTTTAATAGCCTTTGACCAAATCACGCTGTACAAACGGTACAGACCATTTTTCTCGGAAACAAAATGGCCACCGCGGTAAAACCCAATGGCTTTGGCAACAATCTGCTCAGGTTTAATGGGCCCTTCCGAAACAAACTGGTTGTCACCCAAAATAATGTAGCCTTCGGGGGTGACTTTGATGACTCTGTGCATCACCGCCTCGCCCGACTCGCGCACAAAAAGCACCACATCGTAAAGGGATGCGGCAGAAGCACCGGTCAGCAGAACACTATCCCGTCTATCACACAAAAGAGGGAACATACTGTTGCCGGTCACGGTCATATGAACGGTTTTTCCGCCGGAAAGCATTTCCTTTAAAAAAGGCAGAAGTTCGTTCATTTCAATTGGCTGATGGTTGTTTTCAGGCTTCATCTAAAATCTGATGCTCCTTTAAAAGCTGAACAAAGTCCTCAGCATCTGCACGGGCTGTTTCAGCATCAATGTCGTATTCCTTTGTCATTGCGTTTACCAAATCGTCCATGGTGCAATCATTTTGCAATGTGTCCCATAAAAAAGCGCCGGTTTCATTTAAGGTCAGCATCAGTTGCAGGTTCACCAGGTTTTCACCCATAGGAACTGCCACACGACTGCCTGCAATATTTTTAAGGACAAATCCTTGTTTGATTTTCATATGATTCCCTCCGTTTTCGGTGGTTTTAAAGATGAGTTTCTACATATTATATGCATCAAACTCTTCCAGTTTATATTATAATCTTCCCGCCCCCATTTGTCAAGGAATAGTTCTGACCCGAAAGGGAGAGAAAAACTTTAACAAAAGTCTTGACTTTCATAGTGTGATGGGGTATAATTAGTAATGCTTTTAATGGCAATTTATTTGCCGGTGTGATGGAATTGGCAGACGTAGTGGACTCAAAATCCACCGGTGGCGACACCGTGCCGGTTCGAGTCCGGCCACCGGCACCAAGTCGGAGCAAAGTTCGCTTTGCTCCGACTTTTTTTACGCAAAAAAAGTCATACGCCCGCTCCCTTGCTCCTCCTTTTTCGCAAAAGACCTCGCTTGTTTCGGCTGTTCGTTTGCAAGCGCTCTCTCAACGCCTCCACGACGCTATCGCTCTTTTGCGAGATGTTATTTTGTTGCAAAGTTCGCTTTGCTCCGACTTTTTCAAAAAACAGAAAAGGACTGACGATAAGTCAGTCCTTTTTATTATTTTCCTTATTCAGCAACAATGCTTTCTGACTGTGTTGTACCGATGGTTTCAAAACCATCTTTATCGAATTTGGATTTCACGAAATTACCTTCCATATCAATATACATCAGATAGCCATCAATAGAGTTAAACTGCTGGCAACCGGGCACCATAGAATAACTCTGACCGTTTTCATAATAGTAAAGGTCAATGCCCTCTGTGCTGTAATTGACAAAACAAAGGTTTTCCTTGTAAGGGGCAAATGCCAGTATCATTTTATCATCAATTAACACTTCCTGATGGTCGCCTTCCAAATCCATTGCAAGCAAATTGAGATTCGGCATACCGGTTTCTTCATTGGTGGTACCATCTACATAATACAGCAGATCGTCTTTCAGTTCAAAACTGGAAACAGGACCACTGACAACTTTCTTCACACTCTTGCCCTTGCGGTTCATAGAATAAACAGCGTTGTCATCTTCCATATTGATATAGTAAATTTTGCCTTCATAGCAGATGAACTGTGCCACATTTTCTTCGCTTACCAAAACAGGCTCGGTTTTGCCCACAGTCAGACGATACAAATGCTGTGCATAAGGATTGCCCTGACCTGTCATCATCATAGCTTCCTGCTCAGCGGGGGTCATATCGGTTCTGGGTTCCTGCACGTTGAAATACAGTTCGTTACCCACAACAGAAAGGCTCATAAAGTATTTTTCGGTGCCGGATAAATCATAAACCACTTCTTTGGTAGCACCGTCTGTACCGATACGACACAAGCCCTGACCGGTCACTGCGTCTAAGTAATACACCCAGCCATCAGAAACGTTCAGATAAAGACCAACCGCATCACCAAGCTGTGTTTTTTCGCCGGTGGCTTTACTTTCTTTATAAATATTGCAGTCGTTGTCGATGTAATAAAGATTTTCTTCATCAGCAGTCATCATGCCGGCCTGCCACAAGTTACTACCTGTGTTGCCCAGTACTTTTTCAGACACGGTTGCAATCTTTTTCTGGTTATTCACTGCCGCATAATGGCTGTACGCAGTCAGATAATCACCATTTTTCGCCGCACTGTTACCCATCAGAGTTCTGATGCCGCTATAAGCAAAGTTGACTAAAAGAGCGAGAATCGCTGCCGCACAAAGAACAATACCAACGGTAAGAGCGGTTTTCTTTACCTTTTTAATACGAGCCGCTTTTGCCATAGCTTTAGCCTGCAAAAATTCTTCCTCTGCCTGACGTTCCAGTTCTTCCTGTTCTTCCAGTGTCTGATTTAACGCTTCAAAGGAGCCGAACAGTTCTAAAACGGTATCCTTTTCTCTGCCGCAACGCACGCATTCTTCGGCTTCGTTAGCGTTGGGTCTGCCGCAAACGCAAACCCAGTGAGTGCCTTCTTCCTTTGCATAGCAAACAGCATCGTCACCTGCCGCTACAGAGAGCAGCACCTGTGCCGCATCATCGGCTTCTGTAACATTATAGTCGGCATTTTCGCCTTCCTTTATGTAAGACTCACCTTCAGCAAAATCAACTTCTAAAATTTCAACGGTTACGTGCTTTGTTTCGGGAAATTCTGCCAGAGAAATCGCTTTGGTTTCAGCGAAAAATTCTTTGGGCTGACCTTCCAAATCTTCAAATTCTGCACGAATCACGCCCAGTTCTTTACCGAATCCGTCATAGGCGGATAAAACCAGAGCAACTTTTGTTACCACATTTTCGCTCAGGTTAAACAGTTTCAAAAGAGCATAGGGTTCTTCTGTCTGTGTGTTTGTTTTCACAACGATGCCCTGATTTTCCACAGGACACAAAAGGTCAATTTTCATTGTTCTACCTCCTGAAATAGCAGATGCAAAAAATTTCATCCTCTCTATTGTATCACACAAAAACCAAAATAACAACTAAAAAAAGTTGACATTTTGCTTATATTTTTAAAAGGAAGCGGAGGGAAATAAAAAAATCTACTTTTTATATAGAAAAGTCTTGACAACTTGAAAATCGAAATGTATAATAGTAAGGTAATAGTGGTATGCGTACAGGAGGTGTAATATATGCTTAGAACATATCAGCCCAACAAAAGAAAACGTAAAAAAGATCACGGCTTCAGAAACAGAATGGCTTCTAAATCCGGTAGAAAAGTATTGGCTAGAAGAAGACTTAAAGGCAGAAAGGTTCTGTCTGCATAGTTATGAAAACCAGTCGCTGAAAGCCCAGCTTTTGGCGACTTTATTTCATAATTCCCTGTAGTTACAGGTACACATTATGAAGCAAACTATCAGTTTAAACAAAAACGAGCAATTCTTGCAGGTATATAAAAAAGGAAAAAGATCATACCACCAAAACTTTACTTTATATTATTTGCCAAACGGTCTTCCCTGCAATCGTCTCGGCATTAAAACCGGGAAAAAACTGGCAGGCGCCGTGAAACGAAACAGAATTCGCAGGCTCGTAAAAGAAAGTTACCGGCTTTTAGAACCGGAACTGACAATCGGATATGATTTGATTTTCGCCGCAAAAGATGGCTCACTATCAGCCGACTCTTTGGGCGATACCATGAAAGCCGTGCGGCAGATGTTAGGTGCTGCCCGGCTGTTTAGTGCACCTATAAACAAAAATAATGTCTCTTCTTCTGCGGTGCACAAGGAGACAAATCAAGACTGAACAGGAGTCTTGTTATGAAACAGTTGTTGCTGGCCGTCATTCGATTCTATCAGAAACGAATTTCCCCTCTGAAAAAACCTTGTTGCCGATTTTATCCCTCCTGCTCTGCCTATGCACTGGAGGCAATCGAAAAGCACGGGGCTCTGCGAGGATCATTGTTAGCAATTCGCAGAATTTTCAGATGTCATCCTTTTTCCAAAGGCGGCTTTGATCCTGTTCCCTGATTTTTGTGTTTGCGTTTGCAAACTGTTCCCACCAACAAGTTTTGTTGGTTATCAAAGGAGGAAACAAAGTGGGTATTTTTGATATTATCAATATCCCTTTAGGATACTTATTCCGTTTTATTTACATGGTTTTAAACAACTATGGCTGGACTTTGGTTGTGTTTACCTTAATTACCAAAGCACTGCTCATGCCTTTGTCTATCAAACAGCATAAAACCATGGCAAAAACTCAGGCTCTTCAGCCTCGTCTTGCTGAATTGCAGAAAAAATATCAGTACGATAAAGAAAAGTTAAACCAGGAAACCATGAAACTCTATCAGGAAAGCGGCGTTAACCCTATGGGTGGCTGTCTGCCCCTTCTGATTCAGTTCCCTCTGCTCATTGCGCTGTATAACATTATCCGCAGTCCTCTGTCTTATGTTATCCAGCTTGGCAAACACGGTCTGCCCACTATTGAACAGGTGCACACTGCCCTGACCGGTTTAGGCGCAGAAGTTGCCATCACTGACCAGATTGGTATTGCATCCAAAATGCACGAATTTGCTGCAGAACTCTCTGCTAAATTCCCCGGCGTTAACTTTTTGGATATGGACTTTACATTCTTCGGATTAAACTTTGCGCAGATCCCCAGTTTAAACGAATGGTCTCCGCTTCTTTTAATCCCCATCTTAGCAGGTTTAACCACCTACTTATCTTCTAAACTCGCAACTAAAATGAGCGGACAGTCTGCTAACGCAGAAGGTGCTGCCGGCTCCATGCAGATGATGACTTACTTCTTCCCGATTATGACGGTGTTTTTCTCTATTTCTCTGCCTGCCGGTTTAGGCTTTTACTGGATTCTGTCTAACATTTTCCAGACAGGCCAGCAGTTTGTTCTGACCCGCTTATTTCCGGCACAGCCGGTAGAAGCCCCCGCGCCCAAACATTTTCGTGAGCGCGAAGCCGAAAGGAGAAAAAAATGAGCAAAGTTGTAAAAAAAGCGGCCAAAACCGTACAGGATGCCATTGAACTGGCGCTGGCCGAACTGCATCTCACCAGAGATGATGTTAGCGTTAAAGTGATCGAAGAGGGCTCTCGTGGTCTTTTCGGTTTAGGCGCAAAAGACGCTGTTGTTGAAGTTACTTCCAATGCAACTCCCGAATCCCGTGCACAGGCATTTTTAGATGATGTTTTTCTTGCGATGGGTATGCGTGTTGATGTGCAGATGGAACGCAAGGATAAAATCCTGACCATTAACCTGTCCGGTGAAGGTATGGGTCTTATCATCGGTAAACACGGTGACACCTTAAACGCTCTGGAACACTTAGTGAGCCTGACCGTTAACCGTGGCGATGGCGAATATGTTAAGGTTATCTTAGATACCGAAAACTATCGTGAAAAACGCCGCGCAACACTGGTTCGCCTGGCAGAAAGTTTAGCACACTCTGTTGTGAACGGCAAAAAGAAAATCACATTAGAGCCCATGAGCGCTAACGAACGCAGAATCATTCACTCCACCCTGCAGTCTAATCCCAATGTGGATACTTACAGCATCGGTGAAGAACCGTTCCGCAAACTGGTTATCGCGCTGAAGAAAAAAGGCGACAACGAATAAGCAAATACTACCCGTTAGGGTTTGGAAGTCGTAAAACCTTCGGGTTTTACGACTTTTATTTTTTATCGAAAGGGTGATTATATGACCGGACCGCTGGCGGACAGAATCCGTCCTCAAAGTTTAGAAGACTGTGTGGGACAGCAGCATCTTTTGGCCGATGGCAAAGTGCTCAGTCGCTTGATTACCTCCGGCCAAATCCCCAATATGATTTTTTACGGACCCTCCGGCACCGGTAAAACCACCGTTGCCAACATTGCGGCCCGTCTTTCCGGCAAAAAACTTTATAAGTTAAATGCCACCAACGCCTCTGTTGCCGATATTAAGGCCATCACAGGTGACCTTGACAGTTTGGGAAACTCAGAAGGCATTCTTCTCTACTTAGACGAAATTCAAAACTTTAATAAAAAGCAGCAGCAAACACTACTCGAGTTCATTGAAAATGGCTCTATCACCCTGATTGCCAGCACAACGGAAAACCCCTATTTTTACATTTACAATGCGATTCTGTCCCGCTGTACCGTGTTTGAATTTAAACCCATTGATGCAGAGGATATCATCGCCGCGCTCCGTCGGGGTATTTCTATTTTAGAAACCGAAATGAATCTTTCCATCACCTTTTCTGATGAAGCCCTGCTTCACATTGCCGAAACTGCATCGGGTGATGTTCGAAAGTCATTAAATACATTAGAACTTTGTGTGCAGTCTGCTCCCCTTGAAAAAGACGGGCTCACCGTTTCGCTGGAACTGGTGGAACAATGCACGCAGAAAAAGGCCTTCCGCCACGATAAAGATGGCGACAGCCATTACGACGTGATCAGCGCCTTCCAAAAATCCATCCGTGGCAGCGATCCGGATGCCGCTGTTCATTATCTGGCAAGACTCTTGGTAGGCGGCGACCTGTTGGTTGCCTGCAGACGCCTGATGGTTATCGCGGCAGAAGATGTGGGCCTTGCCTATCCGCAGGCAGTTTCCATCGTAAAATCCTGCGTGGACTGTGCTCTGCAACTGGGTCTGCCCGAAGCGCGCATTCCCCTGGCAGAAGCCGCCATCGTTCTTGCCACTGCGCCTAAGAGTAACTCCGCTATTATGGCGATCGATGCAGCTATGGCCGATGTGGCAGGCACCGATACAGGCGATGTACCCCTGCATTTAAAAGATGCCCATTATGGCGGTGCGAAAAAGATGGGACGAGGTCTGACCTATCAGTACCCCCATTCTTTCCCCGACCATTATGTGCGCCAGCAATATTTGCCGGATAAGATTAAGGATAAAGTCTATTATGTACCCGGCGAAAACAAAAACGAAGACGCGATTCGCACCTATTGGAAGCGAATTAAGGAAAAGGACGAAACAAAATGAGCAGTTATCAGGACTTTGCAAGTTTATATGATACACTCACCTTTGATGTGGACTACGAAAAGATTGCCGATTTCATCGCATCGCATCTGTCCGCCCAGGGCATTAAAAACGGTCTTGTGTTAGACCTTGCCTGCGGCACGGGAACGCTGACTTTGGCTCTTGCAAAACGCGGCTATGATATGACCGGCGCCGATGCATCAGAGGAAATGCTCTCTGCCGCCCGCCAAAAAGAAGGCAGCGATACACTTTTGTTCCTGAATCAGCCCATGGAGGATTTTGAACTCTATGGCACAATGGACGCCATCGTCTGCGTGCTTGACAGCGTGAACTATCTGACTGACCCTGAAAGCGTCCGCAAGATGTTCCGCCTTTGCGCCAACTACTTAAATCCCGATGGCATACTGATTTTTGATGTCAATTCCGAATATAAATTCAATCATATATTAGGTAATGAAACCTATACCTACGAAACCGACAACATCTTCTATGTGTGGGAGAATGAATTTTCCGAAGAAGAAGGACTTTGCAATTTGTACCTGACCTTCTTTGAAGAAACGGAAAACGGTCTCTACCGCCGCATTGACGAGATGCACACCCAGCGTTTTTACAGTGATGAATTTCTACAAGATGCGCTCACAGATGCAGGTCTTACCGTAATCGCCCGCTATGACGATTATGAGGACAAGTCCGTAAGCGAAACCACACAGCGAATTGTATACGAAGTGAAAAAAAGATAACGGAGGCAAACCATTGAAACAGTTAATTTTAGTGAAATACGGGGAAATTATTTTAAAAGGTTTAAACCGCCCCTTTTTCGAAGAAGCCCTTGTGAAAAATATCAAGGATGCCCTGCCTAAAGAATGGAAAGGCAGAGTCCATCGTGCTCAGGCAACCATTTATGTGGAGCCCGACGATGAATCCATCATTGATGAAACCATCCGCCGCTTAACCAAGGTCTTCGGCATCACCTCTATCACCCGCGCATTTTGTCTCCCCAAAGATATCGAAGGTATGAAAAAAGGTGCGGCAGAAGTGCTCTCACCCGTTCTTTCCAAGATTAAAACCTTTAAGGTGGAAGCTAAACGTGCTGATAAAAAGTTCCCCTTAAACTCTCCTCAGATTTGTCAGGAAGTGGGCGGCTATCTGCACGATGTATTCCCGAACCTCTCCTGCGATGTGCATAACCCCGAAGAAGTGGTTATGGTGGAAGTTCGCGAAGAATATGCTTACGTTTACTGTGGCCGCGTAAAAGGTCAGGGCGGTATGCCTGTTGGCTCTAACTCCAAGGCAACACTCCTGCTCTCCGGCGGTATTGATAGCCCCGTTGCAGGTTATATGACCGCAAAACGTGGCGTTAAATTAAATGCTGTTCACTTTTTCTCCTATCCTTACACCGGTGAACGCGCAAAGGATAAAGTGCTGACTTTAGGTAAAATTCTGGCTCAGTACACCCCTCGAATGGATGTTTACGTTGTGCCCTTTACTGAAGCACAACTGGCTATTAAAAAGAACTGTCCCGAAGAACAGCTCACCATTATTATGCGTCGCATTATGATGCGCATTGCTGAAGAAATTGCGGTTAAAACAAATTCCAAGGCGCTGATCACAGGCGAAAGCATCGGTCAGGTGGCAAGCCAGACTATGGAAGCGCTGGGCGTTACCAATCAGGTGGTAACCCGCGTGCCCGTATTCCGCCCCGTTATCGGTATGGATAAGGAAGAAATCGTGGAAATTGCCCGCCGAATCGGCACCTTTGAAACTTCCATCCTGCCCTATGAAGATTGTTGCACCGTCTTCACCCCGAAACACCCCAACACCAAGCCGAAACTGGATAAAATCATCGAATCCGAAAAGAAACTGGATATCGAAAAACTGGTTGCCGATGCGGTGGCAGGTGTTGAAGTGATTACCTTATAAAAAGGAGCCCGAATATGTCTGATGCAGTCATCGGTTTTTTCCAAAATTTAAATCTCTCCGATGAACTTTTAGTTTTCATCGTTTCTATGCTTCCCATTGTGGAACTGCGTGGTGCCATTCCCTTAGGCGTTGTTCTGGGGATAAATTCTTGGGAACTGTTGGGTATTGCCCTGCTGGGCAATTTGCTCCCCATCCCGTTTATCATTTTCTGCGCCCGCCCCATTGTGAGCTACTTTTTAAAAACAAAACTCTTCCGTCCTGTTGGTAACTGGCTGGAAGAAAAGGTCAGAAAACATTCTGACAAAGTGTTAAAATATGAGGTTTGGGGATTGTTCCTCTTTGTTGCCATCCCCCTGCCGGGCACAGGCGCCTGGACAGGCGCGCTGATTGCGGCACTCTTAGACCTTCGAATTAAAAATGCCCTGCCTGCCATTGCCTTTGGTGTTTTGGCGGCGGGTCTGATTATGCTATTTGGCAGTACCGCGATTAAATTTTTAGTCGGTCTCTTCTAATATATAAAGGGAGGAATTAAAAATGGCTCTTCATGTTGAACTTTTGCAGTACACCGGTGATCCGGAAAAAACCATCTCTGCGGCGGCAAAACTTTGCTACTCCAGTGCCGGTGTTACCGATATTTTAGACGGACTCGATAAAGAAGGCGTGGAACGCTTTTTAACCATGCTGATGGAAATGGGTCACGAAAGCCCCATTGAACACGTAAGCTTCACCTTCGGTATCGAAGGCGTCAGCCGCGCGCTTCTGGCCCAGATTACCCGTCACCGTTTGGCAAGTTATTCCGTTAAATCCCAGCGCTATGTAAAAGAAGGTCAGTTTGA
>JAZOLH010000073.1:0-3773 GCA_045652815.1 Clostridia bacterium | reverse complement strand
AACATCCCATTAAGTTAGTGAACGGAGTGAGTATGTTGCCCATCGAATCCACTGTTGATTTCTTAGGTCACCAGCTGACAAATATTGGGCAGAGCGGTGTTTACAAACTGGCGGACAGATACATCGCCCGTGATCTCTTGGCGGGATTGGCTGAAATGGGAACGATGTTCGATCCCCAAAAGCAGATGGACTTATATGTAAGTCTCTTTGACCCCGAAACCGGCGGTATGTATTTCTCTCAGCCGGCCGTTGGTCAGGAAGGCTTTGGTCCTAACATTGAATCCACCGCACAGGCAGAACTGCCCGTGCAGGAATATACCCAGGAAGAAAAAGAAAAACTGGGCAAATGGATTCAGAGCCTGCAGGATCCCGAAACCGGTTGGTTTATGGAACCTGAATATAAAATTGAAACCGCTTATGTAGGCAAAAAACAGCGAAACCTCACTATGGCTTTATCTGTTTTAAATGCTGTTGGTATGCAGCCTTTATATCCCACAGCCACCGAACGTGCGGCGGCAGGTGAAATGGAAGCGGCTGAAGAAACCAAGACAGATATTTCCGCAACAACCGATGACTCTTACATGTCTTCCTTAGACGCTTATATGGAATTCGTTAAGAATACCTATAACTGGGATGGCGATGCGCCTGAAAAGAGAACCGTTTGGCAGGCAGGTAACGAAATTGGCGACTTTGCCGCACAGCTGAAACAGTTGGGTTGGCTGGAAACCGTTTCCGAGTTCATCCGTTCCAAACAGAGACCGCATAACGGTCTGTTTACCGATGAAATCAACATTGATGGTATCTCCGCTGTCACCAAACTCTCCGGCGTATTCACTCAGCTTGGCATCCCCATGCCTTATATGGATAAAATTATCGAATCTGCTGCTTGGCTTGCTGAAAATGCTGACTTCCAGTCTATGAGTGAGCCTTACAACGTAAGTCTTGCCATCCGCTACATGGTTAACTCCGCCGGTCAGACAGGTGTTGATGCTGATACCCAGAGACGTATTGACGAAGCGGCGCCCCGTTTTGTTCGTGGTCTCACCAAAGCCTTAAAGAAATTCTATAAAGAAGACGGCGGCTTCGGCTACTGTATCGACGAACCCTGCTTATATTCTCAGGGCGCTTATGTAACACCGCCGAACTATGACTGCTCCGATGTAAACGGTAACCAGCTTGCTAAAGGCGTTCGTAACGACTTGTACTGGCTGCTTGGCATGAACACACCGCAGATTTATGACAGAGGTGAATTTTTAGAAGCTCTGCGTGCTAAAGCACCCATCACAGAACCGATCTACAAACTGACAAAAGAAGAATTACATTTAGAATTGAATCAGTAATGTTTCAAAGCCCCGCCGTTCGGCGGGGCTTTTTTTATGACAAGATGTCAGCTTATTTAAGATTGTGTTACAATACGGGCGGAAGCATTGAAAAAGGGGAGATTATACCTTATAATATTATATGATAACATAGGCATTTGGTAACCGCTTATGGCAAAGGATGTGCGAACATGATTGACATTAAAAATAAAAAAATCTTAATGACCTTAATGCGTCTTGAAATCGGCGGTGCTGAGACTCACGTTTTGGAACTGAGTTTGGAACTTAAGCGCCAGGGCTATGATGTTGTTGTGGCTTCGGGCGGCGGCGTGTATGAAAAGCCGCTGGAGGAGGCAGGCATCCGTCATTATCGCGTGCCTATGTATACAAAAAGCCCCGATAAAGTGCTTTTATCGTTAGCGGCTCTTCGCAAAATCATCCGCGAAGAACAGATTGATATCGTGCACGCTCACGGCAGAATCCCTGCCTTTTTGTGTGGTCTTTTGCATCCTTTTATGAAGTTTACCTTTGTGACAACAGCCCATTGGGTATTCCGTACGGATAAAGGTTTCCGTTATCTGTCCAACTGGGGCGAAAAGGTGATGGCTGTCAGCGAAGATATCAAGACATACCTGATGGATAACTATGGCACAAACCCTGCTGACATCTATGTGACCATTAATGGTATTGACACCAATAAATTCTCTCCCGAAGCAGAGTATTCTTCCGTTTTAGAAGAATTTTCTCTGCAAAAGGACAGTAAAAAGATTGTTTACATCAGCCGTATGGATGAAGACCGCGCCTTAGTGGCTTTCCATCTGGCAGAAATTGCACCGCAGATTGACAAGGCGTTTCCCGGCACGGAAATCGTGATTGTTGGCGGCGGCAATGTGTTTGATAAATTGTCCGCTTTAGTTGAAAAAATCAATGCGCAGGTTGGACGAAAGATGGTTGTTTTAACAGGCGGCAGAACCGATATTGATAAGTTTGCGGCCCTGTCTGATTTGTTTATCGGCGTGTCCCGTTCCGCCTTAGAGGCAATGGCTTGTGCAAAACCCGTTATCGTAGCCGGTAACGAAGGTTATCTGGGCATTTTTGATGAGGACAAGCTTCAGGTTGGTATTGATACCAACTTCTGCTGTCGCGGTTTAGAAGCATCCACACCCGAACTGCTTCTTCGTGATGTGATGACCGTGATGGGTGCAGATAGCGCGCAGCAAGAAAAGTGGGGCGCTTATTCCCGCAAAACCATCTGCGATTATTATTCCGTTTCCAAAATGGCGGCAGATAATGCGGCTATGTATGTGGATGCTGTAAATGCAAAACCTTGGGATGCGGTGATTTCCGGCTATTATGGCTATGGTAACTCCGGTGATGAAGCGCTGCTTTCTGCGATGATTTCTCACCTGAGAGAAGAAAAGCCCAATGTAAAACTCTGTGTGTTATCCAAAAACCCCGAGATGACCGCCTCGGCACATCAGGTGGCATCCATTAACCGTTATCATTTATGTGCCATCCGTAAAGCCATTAAAAATGCAAAACTGTTTATCAGCGGTGGTGGTAGTCTGCTTCAGGATGTAACATCCAGTCGTTCTATTCGCTACTACCTCCATCTGATTCATATGGCCATCCGTCACAAAACCCCTGTGATGCTCTATGCAAACGGAATCGGCCCCGTAACAAAAGACAACAATCGTAAAAAAGTGGCAGATATTCTGGCAAAGGCCGATTGCATCACCCTGCGTGAAAACGCATCGGCAGCAGAACTGGAGAAACTTTGCATTCCCAAGGAAAAAGTGCAGATTACAGCGGATCCGGCCCTTTCAATAAGCCCCATCGCACAGGAAGAAATTGACGAATTATTAGAATGTTTAGGCATCAGAGCCGATGAAAAGACCTTCGGCATTTCCGTTCGTCCTTGGAAAGAAACCGGTGCAGACTTTGTGCAGGCATTGGCTGAAACTTTTGATGCCATCAGCAAAAAGCATAATCTGACACCTGTTATGATTCCTATGAAATACCCCGAGGATTACGAACTGTCCCGTCGTATTGGCGATTTGATGGAAGTAACCCCCGTGATTGTACCCTCTGCCATTTCCGCAGAAGAAACCATCGGCTTAATCAGCCGAATGGAACTGATGGTGGCAGAACGCCTCCATTCTCTCATTTATGCGGCAAACGCACAGGTGCCCACCGTTGGCCTGTCTTATGACACCAAGGTGGATGCCTTCACCCAGTACATCGGCGTTGGTGAAACCATCTCCTTAGACGGTTTTTCTAAAGAAGCCTTATGTGCAATCGCTGACAAAGTGATGGAAAACAGCGAAGAACTTAAACAGAATCTGCAGGCAAAACACGAAGCACTTTCGGGATTAGCAAAAGAAAATGCTAAGATTGCAATAGATTTAATCAATCAGTAAACGTGAGGAGGAAAACACAGTGAAATTAATGGGC
>JAZOLH010000072.1:0-1756 GCA_045652815.1 Clostridia bacterium | reverse complement strand
CCTGCAACATGAATCACCGTTCCGAAATCCTTTGTGGTCTCAATTCCCGTGATACGAACACTGGAAAGTCCGATCTCGTTGGGGCGGAAAGGGGAGCGGGTAGCAAACACGCCCACACGGGTGTTGCCGCCCAGTCTCGGCGGGCGAACGGTGGGGCGGAATGTGTCGGTAATGCTTTCAGAAAAAATCCAAAGCAGCCACAAGTGAGAAAAATCTTCGATGCCGCGGATGGCATCGGGATTGCGGTAGGGCTTTTCAAACACAATACGGGACACAAGATTCGGCACAAGACCGCTCTGGCGCGGAATGCCGAACTTATCCTTATAATCATTTTCAATATGAGCGATGGGGGAGACGGTGAATTGATTTTCCATAAAAACACCTGCCTGCAAAAGATGATATAGTTGAAAAAAAGCGTTGGTTAAAAAACCAACGCTTTTTGGTAGCGGCAGGTGGACTCGAACCACCGACCTAACGGGTATGAACCGTTTGCTCTAGCCAACTGAGCCATGCCGCCATACGCAACATTGATATTTTACTACAAAAAGAACGGTTTGTCAACTGTTTTTTTATAAAAAATAAAATTTTTGATTTTTGCAGGATTTGTCTCGAAAAATCAGCGAAAAAATTGGGAAAACGGGGCAATTTGTTGTGTTTTTTTCATTGACTTCTTATTTATATTGGAGTATAATAAAAACAATATATAATTTTATCTCATAGGAGGTTTTAACTATGAAAAGAGTGTATAATTTCTCGGCTGGGCCCTCTATGTTGCCTGAAGCCGTTTTAAAAAAGGCAGCAGAAGAAATGCTGTCATATGGTGAAAGCGGCATGTCCGTTATGGAAATGAGTCATCGTTCAGCAGATTATGAAGCTATCATTCAGGGTGCTGAAGCGCTTCTTCGTAAATTGATGAACATTCCCGATAACTATAAAGTTCTGTTCCTGCAGGGTGGTGCATCCAGCCAGTTTGCTATGGTGCCCTTAAACCTGATGAAAAATGGCAAGGCAGACTTTGTTATCACAGGCCAGTGGTCTAAAAAGGCAGCTTCTGAAGCAGAAAAGTTCGGCGTTGCAAACCGCATCGAAAGTTCTGCTGATAAGACCTTTAGTTACATTCCCGAACTCGACCCTGCGACTTTTGACCCCGAAGCAGACTATTTCCATATTACCTTGAACAACACCATTTACGGTACACGTTACACCGAACTGCCCGATACAGGCAATGTGCCCCTGGTGGCTGACATTTCTTCCAACATCCTGTCTGAACCCATTGATGTTTCTAAGTTTGGCGTTCTTTATGCCGGCGCACAGAAGAACATGGGTCCTGCGGGCCTGACCGTTGTCATCATCCGTGAAGACTTAATCGGTAGTGCCAAGGAAGAAACCCCGACCATGTTTAACTATCAGATTCATGCTGATAATGGCTCTATGTATAACACACCGCCTACATACAGCATTTATATCTGCAAACTGGTGCTCGAATGGCTGGAAGAACTGGGCGGCATTGATGCAATGCACGAAATCAATAAGAAAAAAGCAGCCATTTTATATGACTACTTAGATTCTTCCGAAATGTTCCGCGGCACCGTTGTAGCAAAAGACCGTTCACTGATGAACGTTCCCTTTGTAACCGATTCCGATGAACTGAACGCAAAATTCATCAAAGAAGCAAAAGCTGCCGGCTTTGTTAACTTAAAAGGTCACAGAACCGTTGGCGGTATGCGGGCAAGCATCTATAACAAGTCGGATCGTA
>JAZOLH010000071.1:0-7032 GCA_045652815.1 Clostridia bacterium | reverse complement strand
ATAATTCCCAAGGCTTGTACATATTTTTTAATGCACAAGCTTTTTCTGTTGACAAATTAGAATTTTGGTGTATAATGGATATAGTTAGATATAACTAACCACAATTAGTCCGAACTAAGGGAAGGGTGTTTTTGATGACATTGAAAGAAGCAACACTCGGTGTTACATACAAAGTGTCGGCGGTACTGACCCAAGACGAAGAGTTAAATGCGTTTCTCTTTTCTTTAGGGTGCTATAACGGGGGAGAGATTACCGTGGTTTCCCGATTAAAAAGCGGGTGTGTCGTCTCTTTAAAAGATGCTCGTTATCACATGGATAACCAACTGGCGGAAGCCATTTTAATTTAAATTTTTACAGCATGGTTAGTTTCGGCTAACTACAGGAGGAAAGACAATGAAACTTGCATTGGCGGGGAACCCCAATTCGGGAAAAACGACGGTATTCAACGCGCTTACCGGGCGAAACGAGCGGGTAGGCAACTGGGCAGGAGTCACAGTAGAGAAAAAGGAGCATGGGGTGAAAAAGGTCTACGCCAACGGGCGGAAACTCATGCTGACCGACCTTCCCGGGGCATACTCGATGTCCCCGTTTACGGGGGAGGAAAGTGTTACCAGCACTTATATTCTGGAAGAAAATCCCGATGTGTTAATCAATATCGTGGATGCGACCAACTTAAGCCGTAGTTTGTTTTTGACCACCCAATTGCTGGAGCTGGGGATTCCCGTTGTAGTCGCCTTAAATAAAAGCGACGTTAATAGAAAGAAAAAGACAGAGATCGACGTCGACGCCCTCTCGGAACACTTGGGATGTCCCGTTATCCCCACTGATGCCACCTCTTCCGAAGGGTTAAAGGCACTGGTTTCTGCGGCAGTGGAGCGGGTTGGAGCCAAACAGATTCCACCCTTTTATCAAGGCGTGTCCGATTGCTGTGATCGGGAATCGGCTCGTGCCGCAGACCGCAGACGGTTCGAGTATGTCAACCGTATCGTCAAAACGGTAGAGACCCGCACCATCCCCACCCGCGACCGTAACATTGGGGATAAAATTGACGATATCTTAACCGACAAATGGCTGGGGATCCCGATTTTCGCCGTGGTGATGTGGCTGGTATTCCAAATTTCTCAGAGCTGGGTCGGCCCCTTTGTTGCAGATGCTCTGGTCGGTTGGCTGGAAGTCGGTCAGGCTGCCCTTGGCGGGTTGCTTTCATCTGCATCGCCCCTTTTGTCCGCTCTTTTGATAGACGGCATCATTGGCGGTGTCATTGCCGTCATTGGGTTTTTACCTTTGGTAATGGTCATGTACTTCCTGATTGCCATTCTGGAGGATTGCGGGTATATGTCCCGCGTGGCAGTAGTATTAGATCCCATCTTCAAGCGGGTCGGTTTGTCAGGGAAATCGGTTATTCCCTTTGTGATTGCCGTTGGTTGCGCCGTCCCCGGGGTAATGGCAAGTCGTACCATCCGTGACGAGCGGGAACGCCGTGCCGCCGCAATGTTGGCTCCTTTTATGCCGTGCGGCGCAAAGATCCCTGTGATTGCACTGTTTGCAGGAGCGTTTTTTGACAACGGAGGTTGGATCAGTACGGTCATGTATTTGTCGGGGATTTTGATTATTTTCCTGTCTGCCCTTTTAGTCAACAAAATCGTGGGACATAAGGCGCGAAAGACCTTCTTTATTATCGAACTTCCCGAGTATAAAGCACCGTCTTTGTCAGGAGCGTTTCGTTCTATGTGTAACCGGGGCTGGTCCTACGTCGTTAAGGCGGCAACCATTATTCTGCTGTGTAATACCGCCGTGCAGGTAATGCAGAGCTTTGATTGGACGTTCCGTCCCGCCGCATCGGCAGACGCTTCGATTTTGGCGGGGATTGCCCACCCCTTTGCCTATTTGCTGATTCCCGTTGTAGGCTATCACGCTTGGCAACTGGCAGCTGCCGCCGTGACCGGGTTTATCGCTAAGGAGAATGTGGTGGGAACGTTGGCGGTTTGCTACGGCATCACCAACTTTATTAATGTGGATGAGTTTTCTTTAATGGGCAACGCCGGTGAGGTTGCCTCTGTAATGGGGCTAACCCAGTCTGCCGCCCTGGCGTATTTGGTGTTTAACCTGTTTTCTCCGCCCTGTTTTGCCGCTATCGGTGCAATGAACGCCGAAATGAAAAGCGCAAAATGGCTTTGGGGCGGAGTGGTTTTGCAACTCTGTGTCGGGTTTACCCTGGGCTTTTTGGTTTATCAAATGGGCACCCTGTTAACCGTCGGCCACTTCGGCGGCGGTATTGTGGGCGGCGGAATTGCCCTGGCTGCAATGGCAGCCGTTGTGATAGTGTTGGTTCGGAGGAATGTACATGACTAATTTGGTTTTGATTCTGATTGTCTCGGTCATTGTAGGCGGTGCGATATACTATCTCTTTTGGCAAAAGAAAAAAGGAAAATGTGTTGGTTGCCCCTATTCCAAAAGTTGCAACGGGCATTGTGACGAGGAGTAAACGCACACAAAAGATCATTTGCAGTATTCTGTTATTGGATTGAAGACGAATTCGGCGGCGCCTTCGCCGAGCCTTGAGTCGGCTTTGAGGGGTTAAAATCCTTCAAAGCCTTTACTGCGCTCGAATTCAGCCTATTGCCACCTTTTTACACACGTTTCTAACCATTCCTGCCAGAAAAACATTAGGTGAAAAAAGTCTAATTTATGTTGTTATAACAACATAAATTAGACTTTTTCTATGATATACTCATATCAGAAAGTGAAATAAAGGAGATTTGAGACATGATTAGGAAAATAATTAAAATTGATGAAGAAAAGTGTAACGGTTGCGGATTGTGCGCGAAAGCTTGTCATGAGGGTGCGATAGAAATGATTGACGGCAAGGCAAAACTTACTCGTGAAGATTATTGTGACGGATTGGGCGATTGTCTTCCTGCTTGCCCGACAGGTGCAATCACATTTGAAGAACGAGAGGCTCCGGCTTATAATGAAGAGGCGGTAAAAAAGGCTAAGATGAATAAACAAGGTGAAAGACTTCCTTGCGGATGTCCCGGAATGAATTCAAAGGTTATAAAGAGAGAAGTTGTCATGGCTGATGAGACCGTTTCTCAGCCGATTACAAGCCAACTTCAGCAATGGCCCGTGCAAATTAAGCTGGTACCTGTAAATGCCCCATATTTTAATCAGGCTAATCTTTTGATTGCGGCAGATTGTACGGCATATGCCTATGCAAACTTTCACAACAAATTTATCCGCAATAAAATCACATTGATTGGATGCCCCAAACTTGACGAGGGTGACTACGCAGAAAAACTCACCGAGATTATTTCGGGTAACGATATTAAAAGTGTTACAATAGTTCGAATGGAAGTTCCGTGTTGCGGAGGTATTGAGAACGCCGCAAAAAGAGCCTTGCAGGCAAGCGGAAAGTTTATCCCGTGGCAGGTTGTAACAATTTCAACGGATGGCAGAATTTTAGATAGATAAAAAATAGTCCCTTTAGAAAGTATAATTTTCTAAAGGGACTATTTTATTCAGAATCGGTATTTAAAAGAGTAAAACGATTTCGGTTAAGTTTTATAATGCCATCCTTTTGCATTTTGCTAAGCTCGTTGGACATCGTACTGCGGTCAACATTCAGATAGTCGGCAAGCTGTTGGCGATTAAAGGGGATTTCGAAACTTTTGCTTCCGTGGTAAGTTGCCTGATAGGATAGGTAACTAAGAAGTCTTCCTCTGATGGTTTTTGAACTTGTGTGTAAAATCCTTCTTGATAAATTCAGACTTTTTTGTGCTGAAAGCAAAAGCATATTCTGTATCAGTTTATTATGAAATGCACAGGTGTTTGCACAAACGGAGAACATCGACTCTGTACTTAAAAACAGAATTTCTGTACTTTCGCCCGCTACTGCATTTATCATCAAAGGTTCGCCCGGAATACAGGCGTAGTTCTCTGCGAAAACTTGCCCGGGACCGATTAAATCAAGAATACTTCTGTTACCCCAGATATCATCGTTTTCGATTGAAACACTGCCCGAAAGAACGATGCCCATAAAAGATGTGATGTCACCCGAATAAAAGATCAATTCATCTCTTCTGTATTTCTTTGTAGTTGCGTTAAGACAGCCCATAAGCGATTGTATATCCTGCGGAGCAATGCCCCGAAAGAGAATTGTTTTTGATAGAAAATTAAAATCCATAAATGCCCTCCAATGTTGTTATTACAACATATATGTTTATAATATTATATCAGATTTTTATTTGTAAATCAATAAATATTGAATTCCAAGGCAATTTATAGTATAATTATTTAAACATAAATTACAGTAGGTGAGGATAAAAAATGAAATTACATAAACTTTTCAAAAGCATACTTGACCAAGACACAGCCCCTGTTGTTGTTTGCGATATGGAGGATATCATTGTTTACATGAATCCGTCTGCGATAGGGCGTTATCATAAGGATTTGACTGGCAGAAGTATAAAAGACTGTCATCCGCCCAAAGCCAACGAGATGATAGAAAAGGTGCTTACTTGGTTTAAAGAAAGCAAGGACAACAACATCATTTACACCTATCGCAATGACGAGGAAAACAAAGACGTCTATATGGTCGCTCTTCGTGATGATGACGGCACACTAATCGGCTACTACGAAAAGCACGAGTATAGAAACATAGAAACTGTTGGACTTTATCAGCCGAAGAAAAATTGAAATTATGGTGGTATGAAAATGAGTGAAGAATGTTTAATTTGCAAAGCACCCCTTGAATATCTGGAAACAGATACAATGATGGAATGTGTGATTTGCCATAAAAAAGAAAACAGCAAAACAAGATGCGTAAACGGGCACTACGTTTGCAGTGAGTGTCACACAAACGGAATGGACGAAATTATAGCGTTAGCGTTAAATGAAAAGTCCAAAAATCCTATTCGCATATTAGAGAAAATGATGTCAATGGAATTTTGCCACATGCACGGGCCCGAGCATCATGTTATGGTAGGGGCATCACTTCTTACGGCATATAAAAACGCAGGCGGAGAGATTGATTTGCCGACCGTTCTTTCTGAAATGTACGCAAGAGGAAAGCAAGTTCCCGGCGGAGCTTGCGGATTTTGGGGTGCCTGCGGTGCAGGCGTAAGCACAGGTATGTATCTGTCGATTATAACAAAGTCCACCCCCCTTGCAAAAGAGGCTTGGGGACTTTCCAATCAGATGACAGGACAAGCTCTATCTGCAATCGGCAAAAATGGCGGTCCCCGGTGCTGTAAAAGAGATTCTTATATTGCAATTCGTGAGGCAGTTAATTTTACTGCCGAGAACCTTGGTGTACATATGGAGCTTGACGAAATCGTTTGCTCTCGCTCTCATATGAATAATCAATGTATTGAAGAAAGGTGTCCTTTCTATGTCAAAAACTAAAATAGCATTTATTTGCGTACATAATTCCTGTCGCAGTCAAATGGCAGAGGCTTTTGGAAAAGTGTATCTGTCAGAAAAATATGACTGCTATTCTGCAGGAACAGAAACAAAGCCACAGATAAACCAAGATGCTGTACGAATTATGAAAGAGCATTTTGATATAGATCTGTCGGGTCAGTATTCGAAGCGGATTTCGGATATCCCTGTCCCTGATATCGTTATTACAATGGGATGTAACGTTCAATGCCCCTATATCCCTTGCAAAGAGCGTTACGATTGGGGACTTGACGATCCCACGGGAAAAAGGGATGAAGAATTTATCAAAACAGCGAATACGATTAAAGAGAAAATATTGGAATTGCAGAACATAATCAGAGAGGAGAGTGTGCTATGAATAATATCAAAGAACATATTCGAAACAGAAGAAGTGTCAGAACATTTGATGGCAGAGAACTGGATAAAAACGACATAGAAAAATTGATATCCTTTGCAAAGACTTTAGAAAATCCTTATAAAATTCCTGTGGATTTCAAGTTGATGAATGCAAAGGAACATGGGCTTAACTGTCCTGTTACGGTGGGCACGGATTTATTTGTCGGCGGTAAAATTAAATGCATTGAAAATGCAAGTGTGGCATTTGGCTATTCCTTTGAAATGCTGGTGTTATATGCCCAAGCAATCGGTATTGGAACAACCTGGCTCGGCGGAACGATGAACCGCTCTGCTTTTGAACAGGCTATGGAACTTGATAATGACGAAATTATGCCTTGCGCAAGTCCGCTTGGGTATCCGGCTAAAAAGATGTCTTTGCGCGAGAGTATGATGCGAAAAGGAGTGAAAGCCGACGAAAGACTTCCTTTTGAGGGATTATTCTTTGACGGCTCATTTGATACCCCTTTATCTCAAGAAAAAGCAGGAAAATGGGCAGAAGCGCTGGAAATGGTAAGACTTGCACCATCGGCAGTAAACAAACAGCCATGGCGAGTTGTTGTGGCTGATGATTCAGTTCATTTTTATCTGAAACGCAGTAAGGGCTTTAGCTATAACGAAAAACTTGATATGCAAATGATTGATATGGGTATTGCGCTTTGCCACTTTGACCTAACTGCAAAAGAGAATAATTTGAATGTTGCCTTTGGGCAAAATGATCCAAAGATAGAGTCAGACGTCGAGTATGATGCTTCTTTCAGTTTGGAATAAAGACCAAAGGTCTTTCCACGCTACTCCTCGCAAACGGCGTGCCGATGAAAATGATTCAGGACTGGCTGGGGCACAGCGATATGGGGACTACTGCTAACATCTATAGTCACATTGGCAGCGAGAGCAAGAAGGTAAGCGCGATGGCAATAGGCTCAGCGTTTTCCTGAAAGAGAAAACTCCTTGAAGGATAAAACCTTCAAGGAGTTTTTTGGCGGAGCGGGTGGGATTCGAACCCACGTCCCTCAGGGGGCATCGTGATTTCGAGCTGTTAGAGAGTCTTTTTAGATAGACGAAATAAGCGGAAGTTAAAGGAACTTAAAAAGCGATAAAAACCGCATAAAATCAAGGCTTTGAGGGGTTGAAAACCTTCAAAGCCTTTGCTGTTCTCGCTAATTTCGTATTGCCACTTTTTGATGCATTTTTTGGGTT